>JAJUIX010000251.1 GCA_029267455.1 Enteractinococcus sp.
GGCTGTCGATGACGTCAGCCTTGACGTGCCACGGGGCAGTATCCAGGGCATTATCGGCTTTTCGGGGGCCGGGAAGTCTACCCTGTTACGCAATATCAACCTGTTGGAACGTCCCACCCGAGGACAGGTGCTGATCGACGGAACTGATCTGACGCAACTCTCGGACGAGGAGCTACGGAAGGCGCGCCATCAGATCGGCATGATTTTTCAGGGGTTCAACCTGGTCAATAACCTCACGGTTGAGCAAAACGTCGAACTTTCCTTGAAATTCGCCGGGGTCAAGAATAAGTCAGAGCGGTCCGCTCGTGCCGCCGAGTCGCTTGAGATCGTCGACCTAGCGGACAAAGCTGCTGCCTACCCCGCTCAGCTGTCGGGCGGGCAGAAACAACGTGTCGCGATTGCTCGGGCGCTCGCGACACGGCCGCAAGTACTGCTGTGCGACGAACCAACTTCGGCACTGGATCCGTTCACCACGGCTACAGTGCTGCAGTACTTGGCCGACATTAACCGAGAACTCGGGATCACCGTCGTCGTGGTGACCCACGAAATGGAAGTGATCAAGGCGCTGACCGACCACGTCGCCGTCATGGAAGCCGGGCAGATCGTCGAGCGGTTCCCGGCGCACCGGCTCCACGAGCCAGGTTTCTCCCCGAGCACAGCGATCGGGAAATACCTGGTGTCGGATGGCATCCAAATTGAGCGTGTCGCACCACAAGAAGCGCCAGACGACGTAGTCGGTGACTCGAGTACACCTGCTCGTGAGACCGTAGCTGTGGCGGGAGGTCAAGCCTAGTGGAACGCGTTCTTGAGCTTCGTCCCGAACTCGTCCAGGCACTACTGGAAACGTTTGCGATGATCGGTGTGTCGATTCCCATCGCCGTGCTGCTGGGCACGCCGTTAGGGATCTGGTTATTCGTACACGCACCCGGATCGATTGCACCGCAACCTCGCCTGCACGCGATCGTTGATGGCTTGGTCAACATGGTGCGGTCGTTTCCATTCCTCATCCTGTTGATCGCGATCATCCCGTTCACGCGATTTGTCGTGGGCACGACCGTCGGGACGGCCGCTGCGATTGTGCCGCTGACCATCAACGCGATCCCATACTTCGCCCGTCTGGTCGAACAAAACATCACCCAGCTAGGGACCGGCGCGGTTGAAGCATCTCGGGCGATGGGTGCCACACGCGGCCAAATCATCCGCAACGTATTGCTGGTGGATGCACGCCCCGGCATCATCGGGTCGATCACGATCACCACGGTGAGTTTCATTTCCTACTCCGCCATGGTGGGTCTGGTCGGTGGCGGCGGTATCGGCGACTTCGCCATCCGCTACGGCTACTACCGATACGAGACACCCGTGATGATTGTTGCCGTCGTGTTGATGGTGCTGCTTGTCACTGCCGTGCAATGGAGTGGCAACCGTCTGGCACGTTTGACCGATAAGCGTCTCTAACCGGCAACCTCACCACACTATTTCTACCTACTACACACTGCCAAAGGATTGATCATGCCTTTTTTCGCTGACCACGGTTCCACCAAGCGTTTTTCAACGCTGCGTCGCCTTGCCGCCACCGGTATCGCGGTCGCAACAGCCATGACGTTGTCCAGCTGTGGTCTCACCCAGGCAGGCTCTGCGGCCTCGGAAGATAAAACGATCAGCCTCATCGTGACTGAAACGCCGAGGTATCAAGAACCCACCGAGATCGCCAAAGAAATCCTGGCCGAAGACGGTTGGGAACTGGAAACCACCTACGTTACCGACATCATCCAGCCCAACGAAGTGGTCTCGCAGGGTGAATACGACGCCAACTTCTTCCAGCACGCGGCCTATCTGCGGCAGTTCAACGAAGACAATAACACCGCCGTAGAGCCCGCCTTCAGTGTGTTCTATTCACCAAGCGGAATCTTCTCGCTGCAATACGATTCGTTGGACGAGCTGCCGGAGGGTGCCACAATATCCATACCGGTAGACCGGTCGAATAACGGTCGGGCCATCCACCTCTTGGCCCAAGCTGGCCTCATCGAAATCGATGAATCCGTCGAGATTACCGAACTGTCACAGTCCGACATTACGGCGAACCCGAAATCATTTGAATTCGTCGAGGTGGATCAGCAGTCGTCTGCGCGCACCTTGCCCGACGTCGACGCGGCATTCGCCTTCGGCAGTTCAGTGGTCGAGGCCGGCTATGAGTACGACGATGTACTCCTGGCGGTCGAAGAGCACGA
>JAJUIX010000212.1 GCA_029267455.1 Enteractinococcus sp.
GAAGAAACTGTCGACGTCACGACAGTGGTGCGTCGTCGTCGGCACGGGGCCCGTCATCCGTTGGAGCTGCTGCAGGAACGCGCCTCCGATATTTTTGTCGGGATGGGTTGGGAAATCGCCGAAGGTCCCGAGTTGGAATCCGAGTGGTATAACTTCGATGCGCTGAACTTCGAACCGGATCATCCAGCTCGTGAACTGCAAGATACATTCTTTGTCGAACCAGCTGACGGCCACCTAGTGCTACGCACTCACACCTCGCCCGTACAAATCCGCGCGATGATTGAACGCGGGGCGCCCACCTATATTTTGGTGCCCGGTAAGACCTTCCGAACCGATGAACTCGATGCCACCCACACGCCGGTATTCCACCAGTTCGAGGGCCTTGCCGTGGATAAAGGTCTCACGATGGCTGATTTGCGAGGCACGCTGGAGTACTTCGCTACCTCAATGTTCGGCGCTGAAGCCGGTATTCGACTGCGCCCGAACTTTTTCCCATTCACCGAGCCTTCTGCCGAACTCGACGTCTGGCATCCCGACGCTAAGGGCGGCCCGCAATGGGTGGAATGGGGAGGCTGCGGCATGGTTCACCCACAAGTGCTCCGCGCTGCAGGCATCGATCCTGATGTGTACTCGGGTTTCGCTTTCGGGATGGGGGTCGAACGCACCTTGATGTTCCGCAACGGTGTCACCGATATGCACGACATGATTGAAGGCGACGTGCGTTTCTCAACGCAATTTGGAATGGAGATTTAGTCACAGCATGCGTATCCCATTGTCTTGGTTGCGTGAGTACACGCAACTACCAGCCGATGCCACCGCCGAAGATCTTATGGCGGATTTGGTCAAGGTTGGTTTAGAAGAAGAAGACGTTCACACCTTTGAGCTCACCGGTCCGATCGTTGTGGGCAAGGTCTTAGAAAAGACCCCGGAAGAACATTCCAACGGCAAAATCATTAACTGGTGTAAGGTACAGGTCGTGCCGGACGGTCAAACCCAGACTCTTGAGGGCGACGGCATCGATCCATCCGGTGTTCAAGGCGTCGTGTGCGGTGCCCATAACTTTGAAGTCGGTGACAAGGTCATTGTGACCCTGCCGGGAGCGGTATTGCCCGGCAACTTTAAGATTTCGGCACGCCAGACCTACGGTCACACTTCCGCGGGCATGATCGCGTCTGAAGCTGAACTTGGCCTAGGCAACGGTCATGACGGGATCGTGGTGCTTTCAGAGTGGGGTCTCGATCCCGAAATCGGCACCGATGTGCTTGAGCTGTTGCATCTAAATGACGAAGCCGCTGAAATCAACGTCACCCCGGATCGTGGTTATGTCCTGTCGATACGCGGTGTGGCGCGTGAATATAGCCACGCTACACGCACCGAATTTAGTGACCCGGCGGAAACGATCACTGTACCGGAACCTAATGATGCCGGGTGGCCCGTGCGCATTGAAGACACCGCGCCCATTCACGGCACACCGGGTGCATCTCGATTCGTGGCACGGCGAGTCAATGGTATCGATCCCACCGCTACGACGCCATTTTGGATGGCGGCACGTTTACGCCTGGCCGGTATCCGGCCGCTTACCTTGCCGGTCGATATCTCGAACTATGTGATGCTGGAACTGGGCCAGCCCCTGCACTTTTACGACGCCGCCAAGCTCTCTGGTGACATTGTTGTTCGGCGGGCCCAGGAGGGTGAAACCCTCGAAACTTTGGACGGCAAGACCCGCAAGCTTCACGTCGAGGACCTGCTGATCACCGACGACTCCGGAGCAATCGGCTTAGCTGGCGTGATGGGTGGCTTGAGCACCGAGGTTTCGGAAGATACCACCTCAATTCTGATTGAATCTGCCAATTTTGATCCCATTTCGGTTTCGCGGACTCAGCGTCGTCACCGGTTACCCTCCGAGGCATCCAAACGCAACACTCGCGGCGTCGACTGGCACATCGCCGATAAGGCCGCTCAACGCGCAGCGGAACTTTTGGTAGAGCTTGCCGGGGGCACCATCGATGAGGGGGTAACCGATGTTGGCGAAGAGCCAGCAGCCACCGTGGTGAGACTACGCGCCGATTACCCGAGCGCTGTGGTGGGCTATGACTACACTGAAGAACAGATCAATCGGGTGCTGGTTGGTCTTGGTGCACACGTTTCTCAGCAACGTGATGACACCGACGGGACCACGGTCTTTGCCGTCACACCGCCATCCTGGCGCACCGATCTGGAAATTCCAGAAGACCTCGTGGAAGAAATCGCCCGTATTGTGGGGTATTCGCATATCCCAGCCACCCTGCCGGTTCCACCGCCAGGCCGTGGGTTCACCGTTGCACAGCGGCTGCGCCGTCAGATATCGAATGCTCTGGCAGGGGCCGGGCTGATCGAAACGCTGTCGTACCCGTTTGTTTCTGAGGCCCAAAACCGTGCGTTCGGTTCACCAGATGACAAGAGCGCGCAGGCCCAGCGGATGGTCAAACTGGCCAACCCGATTTCTGCCGAATTCGGCTGGTTACGCACGACCATCTTGCCCGGCTTACTCGAAACACTGCGACGCAATGTGGCACGAGGCTTTCGCGACGTAGCGCTCTATGAATCCGGCCGAGTTTTCCTGCCCGGTGAGCGCATCGGATCGCAGAGCATCCCGCCGCTTGGGGAGCGCCCATCCGACCAGGTGCTGGCTGATATTGAAGCCGGAATTCCGGACCAACCACATCACTTGGCAGCCGTATTCACCGGGCACGATTCCGCCCCTGGGCCCGGCCACACGCCGCGCGCATATGACTGGCAAGACCCCATCGGAGTCGCGCTCGACATTGCCGACGTCGTAGGGATTGAATTGACTATCCGCCAGGGAGCCCACCACGGCTTCCATCCTGGTCGGACCGCTGAATTGGTCCTGAATGACCAGGTCATTGGTTATGCCGGTGAGCTCTTGCCGAAACTCCTTGAAGCCTGGGAGCTTCCGGAGCGCACCACGGCGGTAGAACTTGATCTGGATGCCGTCATTGCCGC
>JAJUIX010000185.1 GCA_029267455.1 Enteractinococcus sp.
AAAGAAAAATCTCTCGACACCATTTCGAAGCCGCTTTCCAAGTGGATATCGAAAGCAACCGCGCCAGATCCCATCAAGTATCTTCTTTCTGGCTCATGGGCTGGCCATCAACTGCATCCCCCATTGACAGATATACCGATCGGTGCGTGGACGGTGGCCAGCTTGCTTGATCTCACCGGTGGTGAGCAAATGCGGCCGGCAGCACAACGACTCGTTGGGATCGGAATTCTCTCGTCCGTCCCTGTCGCGATAACCGGCGCGTCAGACTGGTCCGAAACCTACGGCAAAGAACGACGTGTTGGCATGGCGCATATCTTAGGAAATACCTGGGGGCTGAGCTTGCAGGCGCTGTCGTGGTGGGCACGAAAAAAAGATCGCCACATGCTCGGAACAGGCCTGTCACTGGCTGGCCTCGGATTCACCACGATAGCCGGCTATCTTGGTGGGCATTTATCATTTGATATGGGTGTAGGCGTCAATCACACTGCGTTTCAAACTCGTTCGAGGAAATGGACCGAGGTAGCAGATGAGGACGAAGTCCAAGAGGGACAACTCGTCCGGGTTGAAGTCAATGATGTGCCGGTGGTCTTAACCCGACATCAAGGCGATCTGCATGCTCTGTCGGCCACTTGTGCGCATGCCGGTGGGCCACTTCATGAGGGACGTATTGAAGGCGACTGCATCGTGTGCCCATGGCATCAAAGTAAGTTCCGTATCTCAGACGGGGTACCACAGCGTGGGCCGGCAGGTTCAATGCAGCCAAGCTGGCAAGTTCGTGCTGAGGATGGCCGCATTGCTGTAAGAAGCGCCCACTAGGAGGTTCGATATGGCAGCAGAATTTTCCGTGGGCGATCACGTCTCCTGGAATTCCGAAGCCGGACGAGTCTCTGGAAAAATCATCAAGGTGCATACTGCGGATTTTGAATATAAAGGCCATACCCGCAGGGCATCCAAAGATGAACCTCAGTATGAAATTCAAAGCGACAAAACCGACCATATCGCTGCGCATAAAGGCAGTGCTTTACGGAAGATTCAATAGGATGCTGTGGCTGACACCGTAGTGTTTACGATTGGCCATTCGAATCGCCTCTTCGATGAGTTCCTGGCACTATTGCAAGAGCATTCCATCCGCCACGTGGTCGATGTGCGCAAACTGCCCGGGTCAAAACGATATCCTCAGTTCAACGAGGACACCCTGAGCGAAGAACTTTCTGTCCAGGGAATCAAATTGACACGCAGCCTAGGCCTGACCGGTCGACGCAAGGTGAGCAAGGATGTGTCCTTCGATGTCAATTCGTGGTGGCAAAACCGGAGCTTTCATAATTATGCTGACCACGCGCTGACAGAGGAGTTCCACACCGCGCTAGACGAGCTCTGCAAGCTCGGCGCCGCAGAGCTCACAGCAAGCATGTGCTCCGAAGCCGTCTGGTGGCGGTGTCACCGACGAATCATCGCGGATTATTTGCTCATCAATGATTACGAAGTCCAGCACATCATGGGACCCGGTCAGCTGATGCCAGCTGACCTCAGTGCCGGTGCGAAGCCACAATCTGACGGCACAATTGTGTATCCGTGATCGGGTGACACAATTGAAGGATGAGTATGTCAGAACAGTGTGACGTGAATTCTGTGCAGGTTGTGGAGGCTCGACTCCATAATTTGAAGAACGTTTCGGTGAAGTTCCCCCGTGGCGCGATAGTAGCCTTTACCGGCGTCTCCGGGTCAGGAAAGTCGTCATTAGCCTTCGGCACGATCCATGGTGAGGCTCAGCGGCGCTACTTAGAATCAGTAGCGCCCTTTGCTCGACGGCTCATCGGCTCGGCCGTCGATCCGCAGGTTGAAATAGTTGAGGGGATGCCTCCGACTGTCGCGCTGGAACAGCGAACCTCTGCCGGTGGGGCACGTTCCGACGTCGGGACCATTACAGCTCTATCCAATTCGCTGCGACTTTTATTCTCGCGGGCAGGAGACCACCCGGACGAGATTCTGGATGCTTCATACGGTATTGCGGGCGGGCGGCTCACTGCGGGGCACTTTTCGCCGTATACAACCGAGGGTATGTGCCCGGATTGCCAGGGGGTCGGCAAACAATTCGAGCCGGCAGAAGAACTCATGGTGCCGGATCCGAACCTGAGTATCCGCGAGGGTGCCATCGCGGCCTGGCCGGGTGCATGGTTAGGTAAAAACTTCCGCGAAATACTCGAAACCCTCGGGGTCGACACCGATCGTCCCTGGCGTGAACTCGATCGACAGACACGCGATTGGATTCTCTACACCGACGAGACTCCCATCATCACGGTGGTCCCGGTTCGCGAAGCCGGACGGACACAAGGCCCTTATGAAGGGAAATGGGAATCTGTTGCTCGTTACCTGCGCCGCACGGTTGCTGTAACGCAGTCGGATAAAAACCGGGCTCGGGCATTGAGTTTCTTCACTTCGCACACCTGTCCGACCTGTCATGGGCACCGATTGAATACGGCTGCGCTGCAAGTGCGGTATTTGGGATCGGCGATCTGGGAGCTAACCCACCTGAGCTTAGACGCTCTGCTCGAGCGCCTACATCAGCGCCATCAGCACATCCAAGCCCTGGACCCGAACAACGACGGACCAGAAGTAGGCGCCGAACGGATCCTCCTGCCCACCACGATCACGGTGTTAGAGGCTGCTACCTCGTTAGGACTCGGCCACCTATCAATGGATCGCCCGGCGCAGACGTTATCCACCGGGGAACTGCAGCGGTTACGGTTGGCTTCTCAACTTCGCGAAGGTTTGTTCGGGGTCGCGTATGTACTCGACGAACCTTCCGCGGGCTTGCATCCGGCCGAGAAACACATGGTCGCCAAACTCTTTCCACGCTTCATCGAACAAGGCAATTCGGTGCTACTGGTAGAACATGACATGTCATTAGTTTCGCAAGCGGACTGGGTGATTGACGTGGGCCCGAAGGCCGGCGTCGACGGCGGAGAGATCTTGTATTCGGGCCCGACCGCGGGGCTCGTGGAGGTCGAAGCATCCCTCACAGCGCGGTTTCTCACGCCAAAGCCGCTGGAACTCAACGAGGCGCCACGCCACGAGGCCCGCGGCCACCTCAGTCTAAGAGGTATCACCGCGCGGACCATCAAGAATCAAGACGTGACCTTCCCGCTGGGCCAACTCACAGCAGTTACCGGGGTCTCAGGTTCTGGCAAAACCACACTCGTCACGCACGTTCTCGGCAGCATTGTCAAAGATGCCGTCTCCACAACCATCACGGATGAGCCGGAAACCGAGACCGCACAAACTGACGACCGTATTCAAGTGCAATCTGTCGAGGGACTCGAACATATCAAACGCTTAGTCCAGATTACGCAGCGC
>JAJUIX010000237.1 GCA_029267455.1 Enteractinococcus sp.
CAAGCGAATCAACATTTTAGGTATTGCCTCGCACCCTACGCAGTATCACAAGGAGATCTGGTGCCCAACAGTTCCATCATGACGACGTACGTTACGCCCTCACCGGGACAAAAGGTCCAAGCGGATCTTGCTCGATCATGGCTGCTGGTCAACGCTGCACAACCCGAACGATTCGTCGAGGCTGAAGATTCGGCTGCCGACGTGGTCCTTTACGACATTGAAGATGCTGTAGCGCCCAAAGATAAAGCACGTGCGCTCAAAAACGTGACCGACTGGTTCGCGGCCGGTCACACCGGCTGGGTGCGGATCAACGGGTATGGCACCCAGTGGTGGGAAGAAGACGTCACCGAATTGGCGCAATACATTACGCATGAACTCAATGGTCCACACCATAACGGCGGGCTGCTGGGCGTGATGCTGGCGATGGTCGAATCGACCGACCACGTCAATGAAACCGCAGCGCGCCTACCTGATGTGCCCATCGTTGCCCTGGTGGAGACCGCCCGTGGGCTGCAACGCATCAACTCCATCGCAGCTGCTCGGGGGACGTTCCGCTTGGCCTTTGGCGTCGGCGACTTCCGTCGTGACACCGGCTTTGGCGACTCCCCGCGAGCGCTGGCATACGCTCGCAGCCAGTTCACCATCGCGTCCAAAGCGGCGATGTTGCCTTCACCCATCGATGGTCCGACGCAAGGCACCATCAGTAAAAACCTCATTCGGGGTGCTTCCATTGCCTCCGAATTCGGCTTTACCGGCAAACTGTGCTTATTGCCGGAGCAGACCGCAACCATTAATGAGGGCCTGAGCCCTTCCCAGGAAGAACTCACCTGGGCGCACGATTTCTTAGCCGAGTTCGAAGCAGCCGGGGGTCAGATCCGCAATGGTTCCGACCTGCCCCGGCTGGCTCGCTCCAATGGCGTCATTGAACTCGCCGAAGCACTGGGCATCGAGTGGCGCCGTCCGGCGGACTCAGACGAATACTGATTCAGCCACATACCCGAGGTTGCCTTAGCGATTTGCCCATTCTTGGGCGCGTGCCCGCAGTGACTCGTGCGCGCCGCCGAAGGCCTTGAGCGCGGCTTCACCGAGCAGCTTTTTCGGTATTTTACAGATCATCGTGTACACGGTGTCGACGACGTTCCCGGCGGGACTCAGGCTCGTTTGCGACACGAGTTGATACGCATCCATCGTGCTGATTTCCAATAGCTCGGCTACCCAGTTGATCATCTCAACGTTCGCAATGCGGAACGCGTCCTCAAGGGGTTTATCACATTGCCAGAGGTCTGCAGGTATGTCAATATGTTGACTCACCGGTCTGAGTAGGAAAAAGAGGAAGGCTGTCAGGTATCGATCATCACCCAGCAACCCAACGAGGTCATCTCGACAAAAAGCTCATCGTCGCCACGGCGCGCGACATCATCCAGGGTGAGGAATTACCAGCTCTCACGCTTCGCTACCTCGGGGAAGCACTGCACGTCGATGCGACGGCCATGTATCGTCATTTCTCTAGTAAGTCAGCACTATTGACAGCGCTATTCGAAGAGCTATTCAACGAACTGAGACCACCAGATGCCACCCAATCCTGGCGAACAAATCTGACCCAGCTCATGCACGCCTGGTGGCGGATATACCGCGACAACCGCGAAGTCGCTGCAAAACTCACCACATCTCCGAAGGCAGGTCCTGGGCGCTCAAGGCTACAAGAATGGGTCGCGACCGAACTCTCCCGTGCCGGAGTAACACCCTCACGTCTTGAGCACTATCAACGAGTGATCTGTGCACACGTCATGGGATACGGGCTACTCAGTGCGATGCAGGACTCGTCGGCAAAGGTGATGGAACAGACCTTTAGCTCAAGCGTAGAGCTGCTGCTCGATGCCATTGTGACTGCCAGCGCGGCACCACAAGCATCACATGAGTGCCGCCACCAGAGCATCTGAGTGGGTGTCCGGTTGGTTCAGCTCGCTTCCAAGTTCTCTTCGGAATCGGTTCCCGGGGATGTATCAAAGGCACGCTTCCGGGCAAAGTCATGAACTTGTTCCAGGATGCGATACTGTCGCAGGGCGTCTTCGGCTAACTGTTCGAATGTTTCGCTCGGTACACCCAGCGCATCGGAAATATCCACCAGCGTGTTCCAACCGTGCTGTTTGCCGGTGACAGCAGACATCATGAGTTCGGTTTCAAGGAGCAACACCGAAGGTGTGACCTTGACGTCCTTCGGGAAATAGGACTTCACTCGTGCAAGCCGTTCGCCCACCCAGAACACCGGGGCAGCTACGCCGGGACGGTGGAAGCCGACGCGTTTCATGAGCTTTTGTAAATACAGGTGTTCCACCCGGATTTCTTCTGCCACGGTGGCTAGCTCCCCGTAGACCGGGGTTTCCATGAAGGCTTCGGCCAATTTCTTGATCCGATTGAGCCCGGCGGTTGCACCGGCCAGGTGGTCGGACATGTACTGCCGCAGGGCTACGGCGTCGATATCTTCGGG
>JAJUIX010000015.1 GCA_029267455.1 Enteractinococcus sp.
ACGACATCGCCGTCCTGCATCAAGTAATCCTTACCCTCAAGCCGGACTTTACCCTGTGCTTTGGCTTCAGCCATCGAGCCAGCTGCGACGAGATCTTCAAAGGAAACGACTTCGGCACGAATAAAACCGCGTTGGAAATCTGTGTGAATCACGCCGGCCGCCTCGGGCGCGGTATCGCCTTTACGAATCGTCCAGGCACGAGCTTCTTTCGGACCGGCAGTCAGATAGGTTTGCAGGCCAAGGGTTTCGAAACCGACGCGTGCGAGTTGATCCATACCGGATTCTTCGCGTCCTGCCATCTCAAGCATTTCCTGGGCTTCTTCTTCGGAGAGCTCTACCAGCTCGGCTTCAAATTGAGCATCAAGGAACACGGCCTGAGCTGGTGCGACTAGCTCTTTCAGCTCTTGTTGTTTTGCTTCGTCTTCAAGCACAGCGTCGTCGGAATTAAAGACGTAGATGAATGGCTTGGCGGTGAGCAGGTTGAGTTCCTGGAGGTGCTCCATCTCCAGCTTGTCGGATTCGATGGAGGAATAAATCGTGTCCCCGCGCTCCAGCACGCTCTGAGCTGCCAGCATGGCGTCGAGGACTTCTTTGTCGGTTTTCTTGCCTTTGACTTCTTTTTCCACACGCGGGATAGCACGCTCTAACGTCTGCATATCCGCCAGGATGAGTTCGGTGTTGATGGTCTCGATGTCCGAGGCCGGATCGATCTGACCATCGACATGCACGACATCAGACTCTTCAAACACACGAACAACCTGCGCGATAGCAGAAGACTCGCGGATATTGGCCAGAAACTGGTTGCCGAGGCCTTCACCCTCCGAGGCACCTTTCACAATGCCGGCGATGTCGACAAATGAGACGGTCGCTGGCAGGATCTTTTGCGAACCGAAGATCTCTGCGAGCTTGTCGAGCCGCTCATCCGGAAGATTGACTACTCCGACGTTGGGTTCAATCGTGGCGAAGGGGTAGTTCGCGGCGAGAACCGTCTGGCGAGTGATGGCATTAAATAACGTTGACTTACCGACGTTGGGCAGTCCGACAAAACCTATTGATAAAGACACGGCCCCTACTCTACCTGGTGGCAATGGTCCAGGTTTAGCAGGTAGTCGAATTTGAACTTGTAGCGGAAAATTCGGCCGGTGAGCTGGGACGAGTCGCCAGACCACCGGCCGATCGAAGCTATTCGACGAGTTTGCCTTCGACGCTGACCTCGCGGATGAGTTCGCTAATCTCTTCTGGGATGGGATCGATTGCTTCGCGAGTGACGCCGGTATCAGGTGACCACACGAGGTTGACCTGCAGGTCGGGATCCATCTCGGGATAATCGCTGCGGTTATGCGCACCACGAGTTTCGCGTCGTTCGAGTGCGGCTTCAAGCGTTGCCCGGGCAGCTAGAGCCGAAGATTTCAGATCATAGGCATGAGCGAGGTCTTGGAAGCCTGCAATATCCGGATGAATCCCCAGGTCTGCCATGCGAGCTTCGATGGCGTCGAGCTTTCGCAGACCTTCGCGAAGGCCCTCTTCTGAGCGCACCACGCCGGCATGGTCGGTCATCATGTTGCGGATCGCGCGCTGTAGTGCTCGGACGTTTTCGGCACCGTCTGCAGCCAGGAGGCGGTCAAGTTCTCCTCGTGCCGCATCGATCGCGTCTGTCGAGCGGGTCTGGGCGGGAAGGTTTGCGGAGTATGCCGCCGCTGCTTGTCCCACGATGCGCCCATAGACGAGCAGTTCAATGAGGGAGTTACCTCCCAGCCGGTTTGCGCCGTGCAGTCCACTGGAGGCTTCGCCGATTGCATAGAGCCCATCCACATCGGTGGAGTGATCTTCTGGATTTACCCAGACGCCACCCATGGAATAATGCGCGGTTGGAGCGATTTCAACGGCTTCTCGAGTGATGTCGAGCATCTGGACTTCGATCATGGTCTGGTACACCCGGGGCAGCCGTTCCATGATCGTGTGTCGTGGTAGGTGCGAGACGTCAAGCCACACTCCGCCGTTTTCGGTGCCGCGGCCTTCTTGAATTTCGGTATAGGCAGCCAGCGCGACGCGATCGCGAGTCGACAGTTCCATACGTTCTGGGTCATAGCGTTCCATAAACCGCTCTCCTAGCGCATTGCGTAGGATGCCGCCTTCTCCACGGGCGGCTTCGGAGATCAGTGTTCCGGCGGCGTGTTCTGGTTCGATAATGCCGGATGGGTGGAATTGCACGAGCTCCGGGTCGCGAAGTCGGGCCCCGGCTTCAACCGCTAGCCTGAAGGAGTCGCCAGTGTTTTCGTCACGTCGGGACGAAGTGCGCCGCCAAATCCGGTTATGCCCACCGGCTGCGAGAATCACTGCGTCGGCATGAATGAGATAGCGGGTGCCATCATTGATATCGAAACCATAGGCCCCAAAGACCCGGTTGTCATCGGTCAGGATATCGGTGACGTACATGGTGTCGAGGATGGGAATCTCGAGCTGTTCACTGCGCTGCACGAGGGTTCGTTGGATCTCTAAGCCGGTGTAGTCGCCAGCAAAAGCCGTGCGGCGGAAGCTGTGTGCGGCGGAAGCTGTGTGCGCCGAAGAAGCGCTGCGAGATACGACCGTCGTCTTCACGGGCAAAGGCCATGCCGTAGCGTTCCAGATCCGCGATACCTTCGGCAGCCCCTTTAGTGACGATCACGACTGTTCTCGGGTCGGCCAGGTAGTAGCTTTCTTTGAGAGTGTCTGCTGCGTGTTGCTGCCAGCTATCTTCGGCGTCCATCGTGCCCAAAGCGGCATTGATACCGCCGGCTGCGAGCGCGGTGTGGGCGTCGTGACGCGGACGCTTTCCGACGGCTACGACATCCACCCCATTTTCTGCAAGTTCTATGGCTGCTCGCAAGCCGGAGCCACCTGTGCCGATCACGAGCACGCTCGTGGCGATTCTTTGTTCTTGGATTCTGCGTTTCAACATGGTTCCACGCTATAAATGGATTCAACGATTAGTCCAATGAATTATCTAAGTCGTCACGATGCAGATATGCTATCGATATGAATCTTGAACAACTCCAAAGTTTCCTTACCGTGGCTGAAACTGGGCATTTCACCAAGGCAGCCGCACAATTGCATGTTGCCCAACCGACGCTCAGTCGCCAGATCTCAACACTGGAGACCGAACTAGGCTCCGAGTTATTTAATCGCGCTAGGGGCAACATCACATTGACTGCTGCCGGGGAAACACTGCTGCCGATAGCTTCGAGGATGCTAGCGGATGCAGAACGTATTCGGTTTCAGATGCACGAGCTCGCCGGATTACGTCGCGGCAGAGTTCGCCTTGGCGCTCCGCCAAGTATGTGCGTGTCGGTAGTGGCTGAAGTCGTTGAGCCATATCATCAGGAATACCCGGGTGTGGACCTGCACTTACGAGAATCAGGATCACATAATTTATTGAATGAACTCGTCGGTGGCACGCTCGATCTGGCGCTGGTTGTTGCTTCCGAGCACGACCCGTCTTCGGCCGAGTCCCTAGACCACACACCACTGCTGGTTGAAGAACTGGTGGTCATCTCAGCAGATGGCCATGTGTTTGCGGATTATGCCGAAAATGGTTTGACGCTGCGCCAGCTAGCCGATATCCCCCAAATCGTTTTTTCGGACAGTTATGATCTTCGCGCCGCGACGATGAATGCCTATCAACAACATGATTTGACGCCGAACGTGGTCTTAGAAGGTGCGGAGATGGATGCGGTACTTCGGTTTGTCGAGCGCGGCCTGGGGGTGGCGGTCGTACCTGCTACGGTCTTGCTGGATCGTCCTGGCCTGACGTCTCGGCGACTCACTGAGCCATCATTAACCCGTACTATTGCGCTTGCGCACCGGAAAGATGTCAGCTTGAGCAAGGCGGCAGAAACCATGCATGCAATGATTGTTTCCACCGCCCACGAGCTGGCTGAGCAAAGTCCTGCGATCCGCTCGCTCATAAAGTAAAGCATGAAGATTCTGCCAGAAGGTTCTGCACCAATGCTGACGGCAAACGTGCAACGATGCCTTACTTCCTTCTGGTTCTGGAGCTCTACCTATGTTCGCCAAGGTTCAGGGTCCCGGCCAATGATCTTCTCTAGGATCCACCGATGTTGGATATGGCCAGAATCGAAGTGGCCTGCCGCCGTATCGTCGTCGGAATGGCAGGATTTGAACCTGCGACCCCCTCGTCCCGAACGAGGTGCGCTACCAAACTGCGCTACATTCCGTTATCTCAGTACTATTATGGTGGATTTCTGTCGTTGCCCTCCAGGATATTACACATTTTAGGCTAGTGGGTTGTTCTGGTATAGGTCTGGCAAAATGAAAAAGCCGTGGACCGTTTCAGCCCCATGGTTCCCAGTAAACGCTCTTTTGGAGGCAGGTGTCGTGTGGGTTGACCGCAGGTGCTTCAGCACCGGAGGGTCATCAATGCCGGAATGTTCGGGTACGGGTTTTCCAACATCCACCAGCAGTGGCGGAGGCTGCGCGCTCCGTCTGCTCCAGTCGGCGGCCAGAGTGGCGCCCTTTTTCACCACACTTCTAGGAGGGCGTGCTGGCGAGCACGGCTTGTGTGCTCGCCTCTGGTCGCAGGTCGATACGACGCAGTAATTGCGCATTGAGTGCGACCACCACGGTTGACAGGGACATAAGAATGGCCCCGACCGACATTGGCATCACGAAGCCGATGGGTGCGAGCACTCCGGCGGCAAGCGGAACCGCCACGAGGTTGTAGCCCGCAGCCCACCAGAGGTTTTGTAACATTTTGCGGTAGGCGGCTCGAGATAATTCGATCACAGATAGTACTGACCGTGGATCAGAACTGGCGAGGATCACTCCGGCTGAGGCGATCGCTACATCAGTACCAGCTCCGATGGCGATACCGACATCTGCTTGGGCAAGGGCGGGGGCGTCATTGACCCCATCGCCCACCATAGCCACGCGTTTGCCTTCGTCTTGGAGTTGTTTGACTTTGGCGGCTTTGTCTTCGGGGCGAACACCTGCGAAAATCCGGTCGATGCCGAGTTCGCGTCCCACCTGGTTGGCTACGGCTTCAGCGTCCCCGGTGATCATCACCACTTCGATATTTAATCGATGGAGTGCCTCCACGGCGTCATAGGATTCAGGTCGGATCTCATCGGCGAGTTTGAGTCCACCAATGACCTCACCATCACAGATGACGTGCAAAATGATCGCACCTTCCTCGCGCCAGAGGTGCGCGGTGGAGATCTCTGACTGGCCTACTTCTTCCAAGAGATAGGGCCCGCCAACCCGTACCTGATGTCCTTGCACTGTCGCTGTGACACCGACGGCTGGTGAGGAAGAGAAATCACTGGCTTGAGCCAACTCCAGCCCCTGCTGATGAGCGGCTCCGACAATGGCCTTGGCAAGCGGATGCTCACTGGCAGATTCTGCGGAGGCGGCGAGCGCCAGTACCTCATCGACGCTCCAGGCCCCTACCGGTTCGATCTCTGTGACCGTTGGATCGCCCTTGGTCAGCGTGCCGGTTTTATCAAAGAGCACAGTATCGACGTGACGCATGGACTCGAGTGCTAAGCGATCTTTAATAAGCACTCCCCCGCGGGCAGCGCGCTCTGTGGCAATCGATACGACCAGCGGAATCGCCAGACCCAATGCATGAGGACAGGCGATTACCAAGACGGTGATGACGCGGGCAACCGCCTGCTCAGGGCCGCCGACGAGCAACCAGACAATGGCGGTGATGAAGGCTGCCCCGAGGGCAAACCAGAACAATAAGGCGGCCGCTCGGTCAGCAATGCGTTGTGCTCGAGAAGAGGAACTTTGGGCTTCTGCAACGAGCCGATTGATACCGGCGAGCGCGGTGTCATCGCCGGTAGCCGTGACGTTGATGCGCAAACCGGAGTCTGTTGCAACTGTTCCAGCCGTGACGGAGTCACCGGGACCACGGGTGACGGGTCGTGATTCGCCGGTAATCATCGACTCATCCATTGCAGCTTGTCCATTGATGATCTTGCCGTCGGCAGGAACGCTGGCGCCCGGACGAACAATCACCACGTCATCGATCTTAAGTTCATCGGGGCTCACCGTGACGATCTCGTCCTCCTCGACGCGTTCAGCCTCATCCGGAAGGAGCGCTGCCAGCGAGTCCAACGCCGAGGTCGTTTGTTCCAAAGATCGCATCTCGATCCAGTGGCCCAACAACATGATGACCACCAGCAGCGCAAGTTCCCACCAGAACTCAAGCTCGGCATCTACGAGGCCCAACGTCGCTGCCCAGGAGGCAAAAAATGCCACACTAATCCCCAGCGAAATGAGCAGCATCATGCCGGGCGAACGCGCTTTGATCTCACCAAGAGCTCCGGTGAGGAAGGGCTTTCCGCCCCAGACATACATCACGGTGCCCAAGACGGGTGCGATCCATGTCGCCCAATCCGGCACGCTATAGCCAAACAGACTTGCGAACATGGGAGAAAAGATGACGACCGGGATCCCAATGATCAGGTTGATCCAGAACAGTGACCGGAACTGCGCTACGTGGTCACCGTGATCACCGTGGCTATGATGCGCGTGTGCTTCGTGCTCATGCTCGTGCTGGTGCTCATGCTCCGCGACCGTTTCAGGGTGGTGATCGTGGTGCTCCATAGTGCTTCTTTCACCTCAGATGGGGACATCGCATGCTGGCTCTACCTAGCAGTGTAGCTTTTGACCTTGTAGGAGGCCTCAATTGATGCGCTCGGTGCTGTAGCGCCGCTGGCGAAACGATGCCCTCCTGAGGTGAGGGATATTCTCTGACTTTGCCGTCACGACTTGATCTCAAAGGACTCCTCGGGAATGGGAGGTGTTATGCGGCATAAGAATCCAGAGGGTCGATATCGTCTCCCCAGAGGGACGAGGTTTCGACTTCCTCTATGCTGAGATAGCCCTGGTTCCAGTCGATAAGTTGATCAAAAACGTCATCCAGCGAAGCGGACCATGGTGTCGTTGGAAACACATGTTCGGCCATGAGATATGGCACAATGACCTGCTGGTCCATAAGGAGATCAGAGAGTAGCCACCCGGGATGAGCTTTTGCCATAAGTGGTGTGAGGTAGTCCTCTGGGTCGTCCGTTTGGATATCGCATCCGACCCTGATCATGGTGGTGTTGTGCAGGAGCTGGTCGCCAAAATATGAGCCTAACCCGCGAAAGAGTTCGAATGATTTTTGGGTGAGGAATCCGTCGTCATCACGGCGTGTACGTAGTGCCACGAATTCCACATAATCATCGAGTGTGCAGCATCCGTGGTCTCGTCCGATCTTTTCGAATCGCTTCACATCTTGCCGGATGGACGTCTTCTCGCGCCTACTAAATTTTCGAAATTTCAGCGTCACCTGTTTCTTGGGCATGATGGCCTCCTGTTACATCGTGTGGGAGTGGCGATGTACAAGAGTGTTCCAGGATTGGCTCGCTCCCAGAGCGCGAGGGATCATAAATGTGGATAACTCTGGCAGGCGATGGGAAACGTTAGGGCCGTGGTGGTTCTACGGTCTGAATCTGTTCGATAATGCGTGTGAGTTCACGCCGGGTAGGTACTCCCGCCTTCGCAAAAACATGTTTGCCATGACGAAACGCCACAAGCGTTGGTAACGAGCGGATACCCATCAGTGCTGCTAAGTCCTGCTCTTCGTCGGTGTTGACCGTAGCGAAGACGACGTCGTCGAACCGGGTGGCAACGTCGGTAAAAATTGGGCTAAAACGTGAACATGTGGTGCACCATGGCGCCCAGAAATCCACAATCACGGTGGCATGCTGTTCTACGGTTTCAGCCAGGGTGGCAAGGGTGAGCTTTCGCATACTTGCCTCCTGTATGTCATGTTCGGGGCATGCTGGGACAGTACCGGCTTCCAGCATAGCGAGGCATTAGTCGACGAAGATGTCTTTTTCCAGTTTTTCCGGGTCAACTCCCGGTGAGTATTTGGCAAAATCCGTGACACCCGCGTCTTCCAGCACGTCCTCACAGAGCACGGTTCGTCCGGCATACTTCGCTGGTTCTGCAGTTAGCACGGCATACGCTGCATCGGAATAGACTTCTGGGGTACGAGAGCGCTCATACATTTTTGGGCCACCCAACGCGTATCGGACGGCGGCGGTTTGAATCGTGGTCTTAGGCCACAGGCAGGTCGCCGGAATGTTGTTCTGAGCGCCGATCCCCAGCGCCGCCAGGCTCATCGAATATTTGGCCATCATGTATGCCGGAGCGGCACCCAACCACTTCTGCGACAGGTTCAGCGGCGGCGACAGACTCAAGATCCGTGGATCAGTCGATTGCTTAAGATACGGCAGCGCAGCGCGGGTGAGCAAGAACGTCCCGCGCGCATTGATATCTTGCATCAGATCGTAACGCTTCATGTCAATGTCCGCAGCGGAGTCAAGGTTGATGGCTGAGGCGTTGTTAATGACGACATCAATGCCACCGTAGCTTCTCACCGCAGATGCGACAGCGGTGCGCACATCGGCTTCTTCCCGCACATCCCCCACCACTGGCAGGGCTTGCCCACCGGCGGTCCGGAGCTCTTCGGCGGCGCTATAGACGGTGCCTGGAAGTTTCGGGTGGGGTTCAGCGGTCTTGGCCAAAAGCACGATGTTAGCGCCGTCTTCGGCTAACCGTTTGGCAATCGCCAGCCCGATACCTCGACTACCGCCCGAGATCAACACGGTGGTGTTACGCATGGTGGAAGGTGACACGCAGACTCCATTCATCACGGCTGTTATCCAGGTTACATTCTGCCACGTCAGCCTGATACCGCAAGGAGCGGATCCCTCAACTGGGATTCGAACCATCAGCCGCGCGGCAGGCTTATCGTGTCCGCGCGATGTGACAAGGTTAGGAGTATGGAGACTTCGACTGCGATTGTGCTGGGGATTTTGGTGGCCGTCATATGTTTTGGCGTGGGTTTTGTCGTGGGACGTAGAACCGCACCCAGTGGTGGCGCCACTGGTGACGAGGCCATACTGCGGGAGCAATTAGCGACCGCTCAAACTCGGGCTGAATTGCTTGATCAGCAACGCAGTGAAGATCGCCAGCACTATCAGTCGCAGCAGCAGATTCTGCAGATGCTGGGACCACTGTCCCAACAACTAGAACAGCTGGGTGGGCAAGTGGCCCAGTTAGAACGCGACCGTGGGCAGCAGTACGGGCAGCTGTCCCAACAACTGCGCACCGCTCATGCCACCGATGCGGCACTGTTAGAAAATACGCATAAACTCGTGGCCAGCTTGCGCTCATCGTCTGCGCGCGGCCACTGGGGCGAAGTGCAGCTACGTCGCATCGTCGAGGCCGCCGGCATGCTTGAACACACCGATTTTGAAGAACAGATAAGTTTTTCGGTCAATACCGCAGAACGCGACGGCGAAGTGTTCCGTCCTGATATGCTCGTCCATCTGCCCGGCGGCAAATCTCTGATCGTCGATGCCAAGGCCCCGATGTCTGCGATCTTGCAGGCCGCGGAGTTACAAGATGATGGCTCCGAGGAGACGCAGCGTCGGCGTGCCGAACTCGAAGCGGCTCACGCTCGTGCGCTGCGTGCACACATCAAAGACCTAGGTACGAAAAAGTACTGGACCGTCCTGGATAACACACCGGATTTAGTACTGCTCTTCCTCCCCGCCGAATCGCATCTATCAGCAGCCCTAGAAGCTGACTCACAGCTGCTGGATTATTCATTTGGCCAGGGCGTAGCGTTAGTATCGCCGGTCTCCTTACTAGCCACCCTGAAATCCGTGGCCTATGCGTGGCAACAAGAAAACCTAGTCGATAATGCCCGAACCGTTTTTGCCTCCGCACGTGAACTCTATGAGCGCCTCGGCTTGATGGGCCGCCGCCTCGATTCATTAGGGAAATCCATCAATACCACGGTGACACGTTTCAACTCACTGATGGCAACGCTCGAAGGACGGGTGCTGCCATCAGCCCGCCGGCTCGAAGAACTCGACGCCTCACTCGACACACTGCAGGTTACTGAACCTATCCAACAAAGCACCCGAGATGTGACCGCACCAGAACTCCAAGCAGATATCGATGCCGTCACGCATTTAAAAGAAGCGGAGTAAGACAATGAACCGCCAGTCCCCAAAGTCGATCATCACCGGTTTTCAGCAAGCCTGGAACGACCACGATGCTGACGCACTGGCTGAGCTGTTTGTGGAAGACGCCCAATTCGTCAACGTCACCGGTCTCTGGTGGTCCACGAAGGACCAGATCCGCAAAGCGCATCAATTTGGGTTCGACCATATTTTTGGCAACTCACACATGAACGTGGGCAGAACAGAGATCCGTATGCTGGGTGACGACCACGCCGTCGTCCACGCCCGGGTCACCGTCATTGGCCAAAACACGCCCGACGGAGCGACCGCCGAGGATCGACGAACAGTTATAAGTTTCGTCGTCGCTCGGATGTTCGATGCCGACGGCGCATACTGGAAAGCCATCTCAGCGCATAACACCGATGTGGTACCCGGTGGACCCGACACCCACGTGAATGCACCCGATGGGCAAACCGCCGTCCGCTACCGCGCTTAGCGACGACGATTGGCGGAAATAAACCCACCGAGAATGCCCAGCAAAGCAACCCCGACGCCGGCCACCATCAACACGATCAATTGCGGATCAGCCCAGTCCTGGATAGCCCGCAGCAAGGGTCGCAAGACCGTTGACACGCCCGGTTCTTGGACCTGATCCCGCAGTTGATGCTGCATGGCCGTATACCCAATTTTCACCAACGCACCACCCAAAGCCACCATCACTCCGGTCACCAACCAGACGATCCAACGACTGCCCCTGGAGGCAACAACCAGCGCCATGATGAACAGGATCGTGGCCAAGCCCAGCATCGCCGGCCACAGCGTCATCAGTTCCTCAACCATCACGACCTGCTCGGCCGTCAAGGCACTGATCGGTGGAATCGACGTCGGCACGGTCACCTCTAGGTCTGAAGTGACCTCCGATGTATCGACACCCGGCATATCAGGCAGCGCCTCCGTGGCGTTCGAAACAGCTAACTGGGCAACCGGATCTAACCGCAAGTCGAGTTGGGCAGCCGTAGAATTTTCCGGAATCGTTTCACCCGAGTTCAGCTGGTCGCCCAGGGCGTTCAACTCCTCGAGCCAGCCGCTCCGGGTCAACTCCAGGCTCTCACTCCAGGCTTCGTCAAACCCTTCATCGGCCACCAGCTGGCCGCTTGCTTCGGTCACCGCATCCTGAAGGGCTGCATCAACAGCCTCGATACCGGTGGTTTGCGCCGTCAGGTTCCCCAACGCATCGGGTACAGCTGCTTTCAGTTCGTCAGCAGATTCACCAGAGCCTAAAATATCTTGGATAGGTTCGGGCTGGTGGATGACATCACTAATTTTCCATGAGACCAACCCAAAAACAGTCGTGAGTCCAGCAATGATGGCAAGTATGACGGCCAAGAAATTACGCATCCGTGAGTCCTGCTTTCTTCACAATAGAAGATGTGTGACATCATCATGGTGTTCAAAACTAGTGTAGGGGGAACAGATGTCTGAACACATTCCCGGCTCCCAAAGTCCCGCCCAACCACAATTAGCCGCTGACACCACAGCGGAGAATCCGTGGCCGCTGTCTCGCCTTTCTGAG
This sequence comes from Enteractinococcus sp., assembly GCA_029267455.1. Lineage (GTDB taxonomy): Bacteria > Actinomycetota > Actinomycetes > Actinomycetales > Micrococcaceae > Yaniella. The sequence goes on from JAJUIX010000015.1 coordinate 11,602, forward strand.
AATCTCAAATACTATATCGAGCGGGTCTCCCCCACCTGGGTTGAAGGCCAGCTGATCGAACACCGAGTCAGTCGCGGCCACGCCTGGATGACCATGCGAGACCTGGACGTCGAAATGTCCCTACCGGTAGTGGCCTGGGCCCGCACCGCCAGGACCCTGGATCCTTCAATCAAAGAAGGCGCGCGCGTCGTCGCACTGGTCAAACCGAATTTCTATACGAAAACCGGTCGACTTACCATGGTGGTCAACGACATGCGCCCGGTGGGTATCGGTGAG
>JAJUIX010000207.1 GCA_029267455.1 Enteractinococcus sp.
AGACCGGTGTTTGGCCCCGAGCCCATCCACCGCAGGTCATTGTTAATTTTCAGCAGGGAGTAGGCGATATTGCGCAACTGGCCGGAAGCTTCGACCAGACCGTCACGGTTGGCCTGAGCTTCGAAGTGGTTGCGAGCCTCAGTGATCGGCAACCCAGATTCTTCAGCCAACACCTCGATGACGCGCTGGGAGAAACCTTTCGGGGTGTTGATACCGGTCCCAACTGCGGTACCACCCAGCGGCACTTCGGCGACGCGGGGCAGAGCGGAGTCAATGCGTTCAATTCCGTAACGAACCTGGGCAGCATAGCCACCAAATTCCTGACCCATGGTGACCGGGGTGGCGTCCATGAGGTGGGTGCGGCCGGCTTTGACGACGCTGTCAAACTCTTCGGCTTTGCGTTCCAGGGATTCAGCCAGGTAGGCCAGTGCTGGTTTCAGATCGTTGATGAGTGCGTTCGTGACGGCAAGGTGCACCGAGGTCGGGAAGACGTCGTTGGAGGATTGCGAGGCGTTGACGTGGTCATTGGGGTGGACGGTGGCATCTGAGCCGGCAGCTTTCAGCGACTGGTTGGCCAGGTTGGCGATGACCTCATTGGCGTTCATATTGGATGAGGTACCGGAACCGGTTTGGAACACATCGATGGGGAACTGGTCATCGTGCTTGCCCGCGATGATTTCATCGGCGGCAGCTTTGATAGCTTCGGCCTGTTCGTCGGTGATGACGTCGAGTTCATTATTCGCTACAGCGCAGGCTTTTTTCACCATCCCCAACGCGTGGATGTGGTTGGGTTCGAGACCCTGCCCGGAGATCGGGAAGTTTTCTACGGCACGTTGGGTCTGTGCAGAGTACAGGGCATCGACCGGTACCCGCACCTCTCCCATGGTGTCGTGTTCGATACGGAATTGTTGATCATCAGACTTCGTTGTCATAATCCTCATCCTAGTGGGGCAGTACCCCGGTTTCTGTGTGTTTCGGCTTTCTGTGAGCCTGTCGCTTAGGGTTCTACCGGACCTAAAATATCCCCGGTCTGGACCGAACCATCGGACAGCGAATATGTTACGGCCATCACCGCGGTGCGGCCTTCTTTGACCGCCTTGGCAACGGCATACGAGGTGTCCACGACGCGATGGACCGTCTGATCGGTGTGTTCCTTGACGGTCCCATTGACGTCGGTGACATCCTTGGAACGTGCCGCCATCACAGACGGCATAATCCGCTCGACCAAAGAGCGCATGAAGCTCTTTGGCATTGTTGCGGTTTGCATCGCCTCGACCGCGGCGGTGACCGCGCCACAGTTGTCGTGCCCCAAGACAATAATGAGGGGCACATCGATTTCTTCAATCGCAAACTGCAGCGAACCCAGGACAGCATCATCGATGACCTGGCCGGCCGTGCGAATAACAAAAACATCCCCGAGCCCCACGTCGAAAATAATTTCGGCGGCGAGCCTGGAGTCGGAGCACCCAAAGATCACCGCGTGCGGGCTTTGCGACTCAGCAAGCGCAGCACGCCATCCCGCATCTTGGTGTGGGTGGTCTACCGTGCCGTCGACGAAACGCTGATTTCCGGCTTTGAGCAAACCCCAGGCTTGTTGCGGCGTCAGGGATGAGGGCATCTGGGCTCCTTCGTATCAGCACCCGAAGGCGCAGAGGTTGGTGTGGTTAGCGGTATTGATTCAATACTTCCGCAGTGAGCTGGCGCAAGGTCTCTTCGTCCATGGAACCCGAAATCACCAGGGTCATCGTGTCAGACGGCTCAACCATATTTTCGGCACCCTCAGCAGTATCGCCGGCAGGCTGGTCAAACTCTGCCACGTAATAGATGTGCTCGTCTTTACCAACCCAGCGAGTTACTTCGTGGTTGGCTACCGTTGTCTGAGTTGATTCGCCTACCGGATTGATCGTCTCATCGATCCAAGCGCCCGTGGCGTTAGCGGTCTGGGCGATACCAAAGAACTCTTCTTCGTCGGTGAGATAACCGACATTCCATGACGGGATATCGTCCATGGCACCCGAGTGCCAGCGGGCGTAATTTGCTCGCCATGAATCTGGCGCATTAATAGTCGCCGGCTCGAATGCGGCGACGTTGGCGACTTCGGCCTCTGCTGCGGCCACATCCACGCCCGGATCAAACTCGTTATTGGGCTGCGGAGCTAAGGCGAGCCAGGCAACCACAATCGCCAATGTTGCCAAGACCGAATAGGCCATGGCTTTGGCGGTCTGGCTCATCCGCTCACCCTGCGACTTGGTCAGCTTGGGTTTCGGAATGGCGTTGTCGTGCTCCGGCTGGGTGGACTCAGCCTGATCGTGTTTGGTAGCGATGTTTCTGCCCTTTTCCAACAACACAAGAATTTTTCTCTACTACCCTATTGTGCCACCAAACGGGTTGGCGGACACATTCAGGTTAGACTGGGAACGAAATTTTTCCTCCGCACGTCAGTTTTTCGGGAGTAGCACCATGACGAATAAAGCTTCGGCGCAAGAATTCAAAGGGGCCGGTGCGCAAGATCGCAACCTGGCCATGGAACTGGTTCGGGTGACTGAAGCTGCGGCCATCGCCGCATCCGAATGGGTGGGCTTTGGTGAAAAAAATATTGCCGACGGCGCCGCAGTTGATGCGATGCGTGGCTTCTTACACACCGTCCATATGGACGGCACCGTGGTGATCGGTGAAGGTGAAAAAGATGAAGCCCCCATGCTGTTCAACGGTGAGCACGTCGGCGATGGGCTGGGTCCCAAGGTCGATGTTGCGGTTGACCCCATTGACGGCACCACGCTGACTGCGAAGGGCTACAACAATGCGCTGTCTGTGATGGCGGTGGCTGAGCGCGGTTCGATGTATGACGCTTCGAGCGTGTTCTATATGGACAAGATGGTCGTCGGTCCCGAGGCCGCCGACATGGTGGACTTGCGCCTCCCGGTGAAACAAAACCTCATGCTGCTATCCAAAGCGCTGGATAAAAAAGTCTCCCAGCTGAATGTGTGCGTGCTGGAACGGCCACGCCATGAGGGTCTGGTCCGCGAAATCCGGGAAGCCGGGGCTCGTGTGAAATTCATTATGGACGGCGACGTAGCCGGTGGCATCGCAGCCGCCCGGCACAATACTG
>JAJUIX010000215.1 GCA_029267455.1 Enteractinococcus sp.
CGCCACGGCCCACATGTCCCAGTTAATGAACCCGGCAAAGATGATGCCCGGTGCCACCGCGACCATGGCCGCATCCCAGTACCGAATGCCGGCTAATTTCGCGACGAGCAGCACGGTTACCAGCCACAGCGCGACCACGGCCAGAAAGTTCAGGTCGAAGAACACCAAATTGGAGCCCGCGTCGATACCCAGGGCGTCTGCGACGCCGGTCAGCCCGTGGGACAGCCAGGCGATCAGTGACGCCACCACGGAGATCAAAACGGGGTATTCGAACTCGCTATCGGCGCGAAACGGCGCCCACGGGTCCTCGGCGAAACCCCGGGAGCTCCACAATCCGGTCCAGTCCGAGTAACAGCCCCCGAAATACACGTCAGGCGCATTCCATCCGCTGATGCGGCAACGGGATTTCAACAGGACGGCGACCAGGGCCGCGAGAATCACCAGGATGATCAGCACATGACCGGGCGCCCAAAAGGAGCGAATGCGGCCCGGAAGCGTATATTTGCCCCGCGGCGCGATACGGCTATGCTCGGAATCTGCGAACCCCTCTCGGGGATCGTCTGCCTTGAGATCGTCCTGCGCACTCGCCATGAGCAGAAGTCTACCGAGATAGACGGTTATTCCGCATCATGTAGACGGTGAGTTGATTGAACTGTCGTACAATACAGTGAGTTAAAAACCACAGTTTTACATTTTTCACCGCAAGGAGTTTCGTGCTGTCCAACCAAAAAGTTCGCGTTGCAATCGCAGGTCTGGGCAACTGCGCTACCTCACTCATCGAAGGCGTTGAGTACTACAAAAACGCCTCGGCTGATGACACCGTCCCAGGCTTGATGCATGTCCAATTCGGCGATTACCACGTCTCGGACCTGGAATTCGTCACAGCGTTCGACGTCGACGCCAAAAAAGTCGGACTCGATATTGCCGAAGCAATTCGCGCCTCCGAAAACAACACCATCAAACTGACCGACGTCCCCGAAACCGGTGTCACAGTGCTCCGCGGACCAACACTGGATGGGTTGGGCAAGTATTATCGCGAAACGATCGAAGAATCCGACGCCGAACCGGTCGACGTCGTCCAACAGCTCAAAGACGATCACGTCGATGTGCTCGTGTGCTACCTGCCGGTTGGCTCCGAAGAAGCCGCGAAGTTCTATGCGCAAGCCGCCATCGACGCCGGAGTCGCCTTCGTCAATGCGCTGCCGGTGTTCATCGCCTCTGACGAGTGCTGGGCGCAAAAATTCACTGACGCAGGCGTGCCAATTGTTGGTGACGACATCAAATCCCAGATCGGCGCGACCATCACCCACCGCGCCCTGGCTGCGCTGTTTGAGTCCCGCGGCGTGACCGTGGACCGCACCTACCAGCTCAATGTCGGCGGCAACATGGACTTCAAGAACATGTTGGAACGCGACCGCCTCGAGTCCAAGAAAATCTCCAAGACCCAGGCCGTGACCTCAAATATGAAGGCAGACATTGCCGACGACGACGTCCACATCGGCCCGTCGGACTACGTGTCCTGGCTGGATGACCGCAAGTGGGCCTTCGTTCGTCTCGAGGGTCGGAACTTCGGTGATGCCCCGGTCTCCTTGGAATATAAGCTCGAAGTCTGGGATGCCCCGAACTCCGCTGGCGTCATTATCGATGCGATTCGTGCTGCCAAGATCGCCCTGGACCGCAAGATCGGCGGACCGATCCTGTCGGCTTCGAGCTACTTCATGAAATCCCCACCGATTCAGCACCACGACGAACAGGCGCACGATCTCGTCGAGGCATTTATCGCCGGGGAGATTGAACGCTAGTAGATCTCATACCGGAAATCGCCATCGATACATGTCGGTGGCGATTTTTGTTGGCAGCATTGGGGACGGATCATTGCGAGCAGCCGGAAACAGTGATTCACTCAGTATCTATGGAACAGCGCATAACGATCGCGGTAGCTATTCTTGGCTCAGGTCTCCTTTCGACAATCTTGAATTTGGTTTCGCACAGATCGCGGGATGATCGGCACGCAGAACTCTTAAAGGCGTGGGTCAATGAAGGCAAATTACTCGAAGACCTCGAGCAACGGGCAGGCCTCGAGAATTCAGCAATAACTGAGCGGCCCCGCCATATCGCGCAGGCTACAGCCGGAAGAACCTATATCAATACTGCGATCGCCAACAGGTTGGTGCCGAAGAATAACCTTGAAATCGTAAGCTACCTCGGCGCGGGGCTACTGCTTGCGATCATTGGACTAGTCGCGCCAGTTATGGGCCTAGTAACCATCGACGTTTCGGCAGAGCTCACACTCGTTATTCTGGGCTGGGTGCTCGTCATAGTGGGAATTGTGGCAGCTTTGCTTGCCGGAATCTGGATATTCAAGGGACTGAAATCCGAAACCTACCGTGGGATCATACGAACGGAGGTACAACGGACTCTCAACGCTGAAACCCTACCGCAAGAGTCAAAAAATGCCTATGCAGAGCGTTTCAATTGGATCGCAGGACGGGAGCCTGTGTTCAAGAGACGACACGAGATCGCCCTCCCCGCGGACTTACGTCACTCGTTCAGCTATTTCATGCAACACGCATATATAGGAACCGCTCTCTCAGACGCAGCTGAAGTGAATTCATCACGGAGTCATCCTGCTAGCGCCTAGCAATGTCTACAGGACTGCCCTAAGGTTGCTACCTGGAGCTGAATATGGCCATGAAACCGCCCTTAACACACCATGACGTCACCGAGGCACTGCAGAGGGCCCAGGCTGAGACTGGTTCCGGTCATAATTCGTTCGTATATGTTCCAGAGGAATCGCTGGTCGCTGAAGAGGCGAGCAAGCTAGCGCTTGGAGGACTGCCCATTGCGGTCAAGGATGTCATCGATTGCGCGGGCATGCCAACGGCTGCCGGCTCGACCCTCAGTGCAGTGCAACCGCGCAGTGCAAGGCTCGTCGACCAGCTCGTGTCCAAGGGTGCAGCGGTGGTGGGGAAGACCCAGGCGCAC
>JAJUIX010000158.1 GCA_029267455.1 Enteractinococcus sp.
CGGGCGCATTCTTCGAATCCGCCTTTGGCTGGAATTACATGACCGGATTACTGTTGGTCGGTGGGGTAACCCTGGCTTACACCGTCTTCGGTGGATTCCTGGGCGTCTCACTCACCGATGTTGCCCAGGGGCTCCTCATGCTGGCAGCGCTGGTGACCGTGCCGATCATTGCGACCGTGCAACTTGGTGGACCAGGAGAGGTCGTCAGCCTCATTAATGAAGCAGACGTAGAAGCAGGTTTCGACCACCTGTCCTTTACCGGCGGCGGGCTCTCCGGTGCCTCGCTCCTGGTCATTATTTCCGGCCTGGCCTGGGGTCTTGGCTATTTTGGTCAGCCACATATCCTGGCACGGTTCTTTGCCATTCGCAGCCACGCCGAAGTCAAAACAGCCCGCCGAATTGGTACCGGTTGGGTTATTTTGTGTATGACTGGGGCAGTATTGACCGGTCTGATTGGCGTGGCCTGGTTCCATGATGCCGGACAGCCACTGGATAACCCGGAGACTGTATTCCTGCTGCTGTCACAAATCTTGTTTCACCCGTTTATTGCCGGGCTGGTCTTAGCCGCAGTGCTGGCTGCCATCATGTCCACCATGTCCTCGCAACTATTGGTGTCCTCGTCGGCACTTGTTGAAGACATTTACGGACTGTTCAAGCGCGAACCGGAAGAGCGCACCCAATTATGGCTTGGCCGGGCCTCCGTGGTGGCCGTGACGATCATTGCCGTTCTGATCGCCCAAAATCCTGAGTCCACCGTCTTGGATCTGGTGGGCTTCGCGTGGGCCGGGTTCGGTGCCGCCTTCGGGCCGATGCTGCTGCTAGCGCTGTATTGGAAACGCGTGACCGCGATGGGCGCATTAGCGGGCATGATCGCCGGTGCGGTGGTGTCTTATGTGTGGGGCAGTGTCCCGGCCATCAAGGAAGCCCTCAACCTGTACGAGATTATTCCCGGCGTGATTGCGCACTTCGTCGTGGCGATTATTGTCTCGCTGCTGACCAAACGCCCAGATGCTGAAGTCGAAGAAGAATTCCAACAGATGAAAGACACCATAGCCGGCAAATCATCCCCCACGAGGGTAACTACTGACTAGCCACAGCTCAGGGTGCGAATGTCGGCCGTTTAGAAATCGGTCTACGATGGGCACATGGGCTTTTCGCGGACGCAATCAATCGATGTGGCACTACCCGTTAACCAGGTCTGGGAGTTGTTATCTGATCCTACGGCCTGGTTGCAGTTTGACGACCAGTTGCAACAATTTACCCCGCAGACCATGGCGGGGTCACGTTTGCAGGTCGGTGACCGGGTCAAAGTGGTGCCTAAAGCCCTCGTCCGCGGTTTTCTGCACGCAACTACCGCACCCCCGGCCACTATCGTCACCGCGGAAGTCGACCGTGAGCTCGCTTGGCGACAACAGCAACCGGGTGGATATACCCAACAGCACTGGATCATCCGAGCCACTGATGACGGCAACACTACGCTGACCAGGCATATACGTGTCGTTGGATCCTTTGCCGCACCCCTGGCAGTTGCCCTTGCCGAACCGCTGGCGCATGACCTCGGTGCCGTGGGCGCCCGGATGATGCAAATGGCTTCCCCGGGGCCGGATAAGCATCAACCGCTCAACATTATCGCTGGTGGTTCGGGATATCTGGGGTCACGGTTGGCGACGCGAATGCTAGCCGCAGGACACCGTGTGGTGGTGCTGACCCGAACTCCAAGAGCCGGCGCCCCGTACCCGCAAGTTCGCTGGGGTGCTGACGACCTCGAACCCCTGCAGGCACAGCTCTTGGACGATGCCGGATGCAACATCATCAACCTGGCCGGCAAACGCATCGATGCTAAATTCACGCCCAAAGAAGTCCATGCCCTGCTGACTTCTCGTATCGAACCAATCGAAGCCTTGCGTACTGCCATCTCGAACGCTACCTCGCAAGGTGGTGTAGTGCATCGTTGGCTACAGATCAGTGCGGTGCCAATCTGGGCCCCTGATTCAACCGAAGTGTTCACCGAAACGACCCCACCGACAGCCGATCACGATGGCCCCAGAGGCATGGGACAGCTGGTTGCCGATTGGGAAGCAGCCGCCCCGGAGGAAGCAATCATCCTTCGCCTGGGTGTGGTCGTAGGCCAGCAGGCTGAAATTACCTATGGCTTAGGCGCGATGGCGGTGTCTCAAACCCGCCCGAGTCTCGATGGCTACCTCCCGTGGATCCATGAGGACGACTGGGTCGGTCTGGTCCAGCACCTCCTGACCATGGAGCAGCCCCCAGCCACGGTGGTCGCGGTGGCGCCCCAGCTGACGCGATACTCCGAGATGATCAATGCCCTTGCACCCGGTCTGGGTCACCGCAAAATCCCGGTGCCTGCAGCGCTTCTGAGACTCGGGTTGAATGTGATTCGGATGGAACCCGGGATGCTGCTGGGCAGCACCAGGGCCCGCTCGACGGTCTTAGAAGATATCGGTTATACCTTCCGATACCCCACGATTGCCGAAGCAGCCGACGCCGTCAAAATCTGAGCGGTAGCCTAGGGTCATGCAGGAATTGCCAATCCGGGATATCACGGTCCACGATGATAACTGTGTCCGTCGCGTCCCGATCTTTTCAGGTTTGAGTAAGCAGCAACAAGACGTGGTGGCGACCTTGGCGAGGCCACGGGTCCTGGCTGCGGGCGAGTTGATTCACCGAGCTGGTGAACACACCGGCACCATGTTTGTTGTGCATTCCGGTTCCATCAAGGTCCATCGGCTCTTGCCCAGTGGCCGAAAGCAGTTACTTCGGGTGGCAAAACCGGGTGAGACGTTTGGTGAATATGCCTTTCTGACCGGCACTGCGCCACCCGAAGAAGCCGAAGCTCACGAAAAGGCCCGACTGTGTGTCTTCGTCCACGATGACCTTGCCGCGCTCATTGAACGCTACCCGGATATCGCGCACCGGATGTTGCGGACCTTGGGACAGCGTCTGGCCCATACGGAGCATCGGCTCACCTTGAACACTCAGAGTGTTGAGGTACGCATTGCCGATTATGTACTCCAGCAGCCACTACTTCGCCAGCCCAAGCCAGGACCCGCACCGATGCAGGTCCGCCTACCGTTGACTAAAAAAGACATCGCATCACTGTTGGGGACAACGCCGGAGTCTTTCAGTCGTGCCCTAGGTCGACTCCGTGCCAAAGGTCTGGTGGACATCGATGACGACGTGGTCACGCTATTAGATCCGGACGAGCTGGAGTCGCTGGTTGCAGGTGCTGTTTAGCGGTACGCGCGGTGATATTGAATCGGCGTCGACGGGTTCTTATGGCGTAGTACCTGGGCTGCGTGAATGGGGAAATTCGCATTCCGGAGGGCCTCACGTCCAATCAGGACAACGTCGGCTTGTCCGGTGACCAAAATGTGTTCGGCTTGGAACGGTTCGGTAATCAGTCCAACGGCGGCAGTGGGCATGCCGGTACGTCGGCGGATTGCTTCGGCGAATCCTGCCTGGTAGCCGGGGCCACTTGGAATGTTGGCGGGCATATTGGCGCCCGAGGAGACGTCGACGAGATCTACCCCGTGATTGCATAACCATTCGACGACCTGCACGGTGTCATCAATGGTTAATCCGCCTTCAACCCAATCCACCGCTGACAGGCGCACTAATAATGGCACGTCTTCGGCGATTTCAGCGCGCACGGCATCGACGACGTCTAGTAAGAAGCGTGCCCGGTTCGCAAGAGAGCCACCGTAGGCGTCGTCGCGTGTATTACTCAACGGCGAGAGGAATTCGTGCAGGAGGTAACCGTGGGCCCCGTGAATTTCCAGCAGGTCAAAACCTGCGTCGATCGCGCGTCGGGCAGCGGTAGCGAAGGCAGCAACGATTTCGTCAATTCCGGCTTGGTCCAAGGC
>JAJUIX010000047.1 GCA_029267455.1 Enteractinococcus sp.
AACGACTGGAAAGGCTTGGGGACGACGAAGGCCCCCGAGAATCTCGGGGGCCTTGTGCTACTGAGTTGCGGGGGCAGGATTTGAACCTGCGGCCTTCGGGTTATGAGCCCGACGAGCTACCGAACTGCTCCACCCCGCGGCGTCTTTCTCTACTGTACACACCGCGAAAATGGAATGCAAATCGGACGATAGCTCGTCAGTTACCCATACGACCTAGTCACCCTCCCCACCAGTATCGTTGTTAGCAGTGTCACCGTTCTGGGCAGCGGGCTCGTCACCCTCAGGAGTCCCGCCTTCTTCAAGGGTGATGGCACGATCCAGTGCCTCCTGCAGGTCTGCCTGTGCCTCACCATAAGCAGCCCAGTCGCCGTCTGCCAGTGCACTCTCGGAACGCGCCATGGCGTCACGGGCATCCTCGAGTGCTTCGGTCAGTTGCTCAGCAGGGCTTCCCGCCATCGGTGGTTCAGCCTGATCGCCGCCTTCAGGTGCGTCTCCCTCGTCAGGGGTGCCTTCGGTCTGTTGTTCTTCAGGTGTCTCAGCACCAGAATCACCTTCGAAGACTTGATCAAGCGCTTCAGCAAAGGTGTCAGCAAAGCCGACCTCGTCACCAAAGGCCACCAGCACCTTCCGGAGAACCGGGTACGATGTTTCACCCGTCGAGCGAACATATACCGGCTGAACGTACAGGATGCCGTTCGCCACCGGCAATGTAATCATATTGCCGTTGATGACGTCGGAGGCCCCTTGGCGCAACAGGTTCAGCTCACGTGACACGGTGTCGTCAGAGTTGAAGTTGTTCTGGGCCTGTCCGGGTCCGGGGGTGGTCGTTTGACGGGGCAGTTCCAGCATTTGCAGGTGCCCGTAGCTCTCGGCTTTCACACCGTCTTCTCCCGTCCCCGCATCGCCGTTGGCACCAAGGAAGCCGTACAGCACGTTACGTTGTGCGGCACCTTCACGCTCCTGCGGAATATACGGGGTGGTCAGCTGGAAGGCTGGCTCGTCTTGTCCAGGCATCTGCATGGTCATGTAATACGGTGGGATTTTCACACCGGCCTCAGACCCTGCAGTTGGATCATCTGGGACGGACCAGGCGTCGTTGGCTTCGTAGAAGTCTGCTGGATCATCGACGTGGTACCGAGCCAACTGTTCGCGTTGAACCTTGAACATATCTTGTGGGTACCGAACGTGGTCGAGTAGTTCCGCAGACATTTCGGAGTACGGTACCACGGTGTTGTCGTAGACCTTCATCCAGGCCTGAAGCAGTGGATCTTCTGGTTCCCAGGCGTAGAGGGTCACACTGCCGTCATAGGCATCCACGGTGGCTTTGACCGAGTTGCGGATGTAGTTGATCTGACCGCTAAGTACCAAATTCGGGTCGACATTGAGCGCATCGGTTGTGGCTGATTCAAGTTGCGACTGATCCGAGTATGGGAACGCATCCGAGGTGGTGTACCCGTCAACGATCCACTGGATCCTGCCATCTACAATTGCAGGATATGTATTGGTATCGACCTCGAGATACGGCGCAACCTTTTCGACGCGCTCTACCGGATCACGATCGAAGAGGATCTGCGATTGGGAGTTCACATCTTGTGACAGGAACAGATCGGTCGAACCGAACTTGATGGCGTATGCCAGGCGGTTGAAGAGATTACCAACTGACGGGCCGCCATCACCGGTAAACGTGTACGTCGTGTCCTGGTCGGAACCAGTTTCTTGTGGACGGTCACGTTCACGATCGGGCTCGCCCTCTTCTTTACCAACCACGGAATACTCGGGCGAGTTGCGTCCGAAGTAAATACGTGGCTCATATTCGTCTTCGGAAGCCAGAGGACCCGACGTTGGGATCCCCGACAGCAGGAATTGTGGACGACCCCCACCACCGACTTCCGAAGCGTCGGCGGCCACGATGCCATAACCGTGGGTGTAAATGACGTGCTGGTTAACCCAGGAGTCGTCGCCGGGTGGATTAATTTCACGCGCAGCAAGGACGGTGTCTCGGACTTCACCCTCGATTTCATACCGATCAACATGCAATGTCGACGGGAATGAGTAGTATGGGCGGAACTGCTGGAGCTGTCCGAAAGTTTCACTCAGCAGGTTGGGGTCCATCAGACGGACGTTGGCCGTGGTAGCGGATTCGCCTTCCAGCGCCCCGGCTTCGGTTTCAGTTTCCCCAGCGTATGGCGTGTACTCCACATCAGCCACGTCATAGCCTTCACGGGTGTACTGAATATTGCGCTCAATATATGGCGCTTCCATGGTCTGTTCGGTCGGTGATACCCGGTATTCCTGAATCAGGAACGGGTAAATTGAACCCGCGATCAACGCGGCCACCAGGAACCCTGCCACACCAATGATCGACAAGCGCCAGCGGCCGTTGATCATAGTGGCAATAAACAGCCCGATAACCAGCAGTGCAGCAATCGACAGGATAGTCGACGTCGGAATGACGGCGTTGACATCCGTATACATCGCACCGGCCCAATTACCGGACTGGTCCTGCAGGGTCTGATACCGCTTGAGCCAGTACCGTCCACCCTGCAGCAGCATGTACAGTGAGGCGAAAATCAGAATGTGAAAGCGTGCTGGACGCTCGACAGTAATTCCCGTGCCGTCTTCAATGCGGATACCACCGTAGAGGTAGTGCACGATAATGCCGGCGATGCCGGCAACGAGCACGACCGAGGTCAGAAACGACAGCACCGTCGACAGCATCGGCAAGGTGGCCATATAGAAGGTCAGGTCCAGACCGAATTCGGGGTCTTCCATGCCGTATGGCACCTGGTTGAAGAACAGCAGGACTTGCTCCCAACCGTTCATCGCGGCGGTACCTGCAAAGAAACCAATCAGGATCGGCGCACCGACAAATACCAGACGACGGATCGGATCAAGCTGTCTTTGATACTGTTCGACGTTGCGGCGCAGTTGACCAGCCAGATTCTTGGGGCGATGCTTATAGGCCAAGTGCAAAGCAAGCCAAGTCACCACAGCCATGAGCACCCCGGCAACAACAAACAGTATTGCCTTCGTGACGTTTTCGATCCAGAAAACCTGTTGGTAGCCCAGCTGGTTGAACCACAGCACCTCGGTGTACACCATGGTGAACAGCACGAACAGCGCCACCAATACACCGAGAATAATCAGTGTCAGTAACAGTGCTCCTGGACGACGGGATCCGGCTCCTTCGCCGCCTGATCTGTCGTCATTACCTCCGCTGCCTGACGAAAATCCGTAGCCGCGGGATGACCCGCCGGAATCGTCAGAGCCACCGGGGGGATCATCCGGGCGGCCAAAAATGCCACCGAATCCTTGTCCGAAACTCACGGTAGTTCCCTATCTGCGGGCATAGCCCGACTCGTTTGCTTTCAACTGGGTAAAATTCTAGCTAACGCCCAGCTTACGAACAGGTGGCGTAATTCGCTTCACCTGTCGGCGCATCCAGAATTTCTAATGCTGTGTCCAGTGTATCCACACTGTAAACGGTCATGTTAGCTGGGACATGCGTTATTTCTTGACAATTTAATTCAGGTGCCAAAAAGATGGTGGCCCCTTCGTCCGCGGCTGCCATGACCTTTTGCTGAATTCCCCCGATCGGACCCACGGTGCCGTCCGGGTCGATCGTTCCCGTTCCAGCGATATGCCGTCCCTCGGTGACAGATTCCTCGGTCATCCGATCAATGACTGCCAGCGCGAATATCAGACCGGCCGAAGGACCGCCGACGTCTTCAAGGTGAATTTCAACGTCCAAGGGAAATTCGAATTCCGAGTCCAAGTACACACCGATCTGATAAGTACCCTCCTCCCCCTGGGTCACCGGGATCGTAAAGGTTTGCTCATCGCCATCTCGCCGAATCCGCATTTCCACAGGCTCACCGTTGGCCTCCTGGATGGTATTGACCAGTTGAGCATGCCCGGTAATATCCGTGCCATTGACGCTCAAAATTTCGTCGTCGGGTTCTAAAATGTCGGCCGCCGGTGAACCCTCGGTGAAGTCCAAGGCGAACAAGCGTTGTTGGTATTCGATGTCTAGATGTTCCAATGCGGCCGCTACCGCCCAGGATTGAGAATCGGCCATGGCTTGGGCGTTTTGACTTCGGACTTCTTCGCGCGTGGTTTCTGGCGGGTAGAGCAATTCTGCTGGGGTAATCGCCGGATACGGCTGAACCGCGTGGTAGAGCACATCGAGAATGAAAGACGAAGACGTCGGCGGACCCGAAACTGAAATGGTCGTAAGGTCGAGCCGGCCATCAGTCGGATACGTTGGTGCGCCCTCAATTTCCACCATGTCAAAGGAGGCGCCTTCGACCTCCACCTCTTCTAGGGTGTCAAAGGTTGGCCCGGGTTTCTGAATGGTGTAAGGCGTGGGAATAAAGAGCGCGATGAAGACCACGACCATCAAGTACGCTCCCGCGCGTCTGGCCCGTGGCCGCAGTTTCGTTTGAACGTCCATATATCGCTTTCGTTGCCGGCTGCCGATTGAGCTTTCCTAGCCTATCTAGGGTAAGTTGAAACCAGAATTTTTCACTTCCCTCGCAAAAGGACCATAGTGGACTGGCTTGTCAAACTCAGTATGAAGAATCGTGCCTTCATTGCGTTAGTCACGATTGTCATCATGGTACTGGGGCTCATTTCCCTTAACATGCTACGGCGTGAGCTGATCCCGCCCGTCGAATTACCCACGGTTGCGGTCACGGCGACCAACCCCGGTGCCTCTTCGGAACAGATGGCCCAACAGGTCGCCGAGCCCATTGAACGTCAGCTCACCGCCGTCGATAACGTCACCTCCACTTCCTCGTCGTCGTCTTCGAACTTCTCGATGATCACACTGGAGATGGAATACGGTTCGGATATTTTCCGGGCCGCCTCTCAGACCGATACGATCCTGAACACACTTGAAGAGCAACTGCCCGACGGGACCACAACCCGCACCCTGACCGGTGGTTCGGCCAGCATCCCGGCCATGGCCGTCACCATGTCGTCAGAATTGTCATCCGGTGAGCTGTACGAACGTTTTGAACAAGCTGCCCGTTCGGACTTAGAAAACATTCCGGGCATCGCGCGAGTGCAGCTCTTCGGTGTTCAGGAAGAAATCGTGCGGTTAGACCCCGACGACGACGCATTAGAAACTGAGGGGCTTGACCGGTCCGATGTGGTCGACGCGCTCGAAGACGCAGGAGCTGTTTTGCCGGGCGGTCATGTCACCGACGGCCCCCTCACCCTCGACATCTCCATCGGCAAAGCCTTCGAGGACATCGATGATCTTGCTGAAACCCTGATCTCAGTTGAAGACGGTCCTCCGGTACAACTCTCCGAGGTGGCCGACGTCGAACGTACCGAAGCCGATGCTGAAACGATCTCGCGGACCAACGGGAACGACGCGATTACCGTGCTGATTCTGCCGTCACACGGTGCGAATTTCATTGAGCTGTCTGAACAAGCCACTTCGGTGATGAATGAGGCCGAGCAGCAAATGGGCTCCGGTACCGAGTTCACCGTCGTGTTTGACCAGGCTGAATTTATTGAAGACTCGATCGCTGGCCTGGCCACCGAAGGCTTCTGGGGTCTCGTGCTCGCGGTGTTGGTAATCTTCGTCTTCCTGTTAGCCATCCGGCCCACGATCATTACCGGCATCACCATTCCTCTGTCGGTGCTGTTTGCGTTTGTGGGCATGTTGGCTACTGGCACCACGGTGAACATGATGTCGTTGGCCGGGCTGATGATCACCATTGGACGAATGGTTGATGACTCAATTGTGGTCATCGAAAACATTATGCGCCACTTGCGACAGGCTCCCGCAGGAGAATCCAAAGCCCGAACGATCACGCGGGCCACGGCCGAGGTTTCCTCGGCGGTTATTTCGTCAACCCTGGTGACGGTCTTAGTCTTCGTGCCCATATTATTGGTTGAAGGCGTGGCGGGGGAACTCTTCCGGCCCTTCGCGTTGACGGTGGTGTTGGCCATGATCGGTTCGACGCTGGTCGCGCTGACAATTGTGCCCGTTTTGGCCTACTGGTTTATGCGGTATCAACGCATCCGTGGAGATCGGCCCGTGCCAATGGGTGATACCGACATCCGCGTGACAACCAACTGGCTGGCACGTATTTATCGCCCTATCATTACCTGGGCTATCAAGTCGCGAGCTACCCGGTGGACGACGGCGGTGGCCGCCCTGGCCGTATTTGTGGGATCGCTGGCGCTGGTTCCAGCGCTTAAAGTGAATCTGCTGGGTGACACCGGGATGAATATGCACATGGTTACCTATACTGCCCCGGAGGGTTCGTCTCTGCAGCGGACTTCTGATCTTACCCGCGACATTGAAGAAGAACTCGCCGAGGTTGAGCACGTCGAAACCGTGCAGACAGACATTGGCGGCCAAGAGATGATGGGACTGGGGCCCAATGAGGCCTCGTTGACACTCATTACCAATGCGCAAGCCGATCAAACCGAGGCCGCAGCTAGTATTCAAGCCACCCTGGAAGACTATTTCGACAACCATCCCGACGCTGGTGAGTTTCAGATGGAAGCCGGTGGGGCGCTGATGGGTTCCGACACTGTGGACGTGCAGTTGGATGCCCTCAGTGAGGATGACGTGGCCGAAGCTACCGAGACTCTGATGGCCGATTTCGAACAACTCGAAGAAGTGGCACGCGTGGAATCTGACTACACAGCTGCCCAACCCGCACTCGAGATTGAGCCATTAGAAGACGAAATCGCCCAGTACGGGATGACTGTGCCGGAAGCCATGGCCATGATCGCTTCGCACACCACCGACTTCCCAGTGGCCGAAGTGACCATTGACGATAGCGAACTCAACGTTCATATGGAGCCGGCCACCGCGGTAGAAACCGTCGAGGATATTGAAAACTTGGATCTGTTCGGCATCCCGCTGACTGAGATCGCTGAGGTGAAGCGGGTCAATATTTCCCCCACGATTACCACCCTTGATGCCATCCGGACGGTGACGATTTCCGTCACGCCGCAATCCACCGATAATGTCGGTGCGACGACGGAGGCCCTGATGCAAACCATAGAGCAGGCTGAACTACCCGAAGGGGTGCAGACTGAAATGGCAGGTGTCGCCGAGGAAATTGACACCACTTTCGAACAACTTGCACTGGCCATGGCCGCAGCGATTCTGCTGATTTATATAGTGTTAGTGTGGCTGTTAAAGTCTCTGATCCAGCCGCTAATCCTCTTGGTAGCTATACCTTTCGGAGCAACCGGCATGATCCTGGCGCTATTGATCACCGACACCCCGCTGGGGGCCACCACACTGGTAGGTATGTTGATGCTGATCGGTATCGTGGTCACCAACTCGATCGTCCTGATGGATCTGATCAACCAGTATCGACGACGCGATGCGACTTTGGACCAGGCCATTATTGCCGGGGCGCAAAACCGTGTTCGTCCGATTATTATGACGGCAGCAGCAACCATCGGGGCAATGATCCCACCGGCACTCGGCTTGGCGGGGCAGTCGAGCTTCGTATCGGCACCGATGTCGATCGCGGTCATCGGCGGCTTGATAGCATCCACCCTGATCACCTTGGTCATCGTGCCGGTACTGTACCGAATGACGGAAGGCACCGCGGAAACAGTGGCGAAACGGCAGACCGAACGTGAGCAAGCTGCGCTAGAAATTCACTGAGCGCAAAGCTTATAAAGACTATTTTTTCAACCCTGCACTACAGTAACGTGGAGAGATATGAGCAACCAAGGTCCACAAGGTCCAACAAACGGCGACGAAAACGATCCAATGGCCGAAATGTTCCGGCGGATGTTTGGTGGTAACGCACCCGATCCGGAAGAAATCCAGCGCGCAATGAATCAATTTGGCGCTTCTGGCATGCCGTTCGACCCCTCAATGATGGATCCCCAGATGATCCAAAACATGATGCAGCAATTCCAGTTCATGATGCACTCTTCTGAAGAAGGCCCCGTGAAGTGGGATCTAGCGAAGCAGACAGCACGCCAGACCGCTGCCGGTCAGGACCCATCGGTGGGGACATTCGCCGCCAAAGAAATTCGCGACGCCATCCAATTGGCCGACTCCTGGTTGGACCAAGCCACCACACTTGAGCCCGCAAATGTGCCGGTAGTGGCATGGTCCCGGGCTGAATGGGTCGAATCGACCATGGAGAACTGGCAAGAGATGACGGAACCGGTCGTAACCTCGCTTTCCGAAGCGCTGACCCGTGCGGTTACCGAACAACTACCAGATCAACTTCCCGAAGAGCTCAAGGGCGCACTGGGCAATATGGAACCGATGATGAAGAACCTCGGCGGTTCCATGTTCGGTCTCCAACTTGGGCACGCTATCGGAGAGCTCGCTCAGGAAGTCCTGTCTGGCACGGACACCGGTTTCCCGGTTGC
>JAJUIX010000258.1 GCA_029267455.1 Enteractinococcus sp.
ATAGGCTGTTTGATCACCGATGGCCGGGGCGAGATGCCCGGCAAAATGGGTCAGCACTGCCTCGGTGGCTTGCTGATGCTGCCGGAGCATGTGGGCAATCCCAGGCAGCGTGTCATAGTAATTCTCTGGGGCGGTTGGCAGGGGCCGGTCTGCAGCACACTGGGCCGCCTCGGCCTGCGTCTGCGGCTGATCGTTTGGCGCATTGTTGGCTGCTGGGTCCTCAGCGGTGGTAAC
This sequence comes from Enteractinococcus sp., assembly GCA_029267455.1. Taxonomy (GTDB): domain Bacteria; phylum Actinomycetota; class Actinomycetes; order Actinomycetales; family Micrococcaceae; genus Yaniella. The sequence continues at coordinate 235 of JAJUIX010000258.1, forward strand.
TGCTTGATCGTCGGCCATATGTTCCGCACACGGTGCAGTCACCTCGGTGGGTTTGAAGCCTGACCAGTCGGTGCCATGTTCCAGGATGAATTGCGCGAACTCATGCGCTGTGGCCGGGTTCGCCATTCGTCGAGCCAGTTCCGTGTTAAACAGGGTGGTAGCGTACACCAACTCGCCAATACTCATGTCGCCGATGGCGGCCTCGTCGAATGCGCCTGAAGACACTGGGGAACCAATATTCGGCAAAATGCGAGTGGTGCTCATACGAATGCCCTTTCAGACCGAGGTGCGCAACAGAGGACAACAAGAGTGGCGAAATCGGAAACGGATGACGGGATGATGCCCCTATTCTACGTGACCTTATTACCCAAGACAACAGTTTTTGAGGCATTGTTGAATAGTTTTAATTACTAAGAGTTATTTTAAGGAAGTGTATATAATTTTATAACTCGTTTTACAACGTGTGTTTAGTGTTCTGTGGATAACTTTAGGTACTTTCGAAGTTATCCACACCCAAGAACGGCACGCCGGCTCGAAATGACCAGGCTTCTCTAGAGATGCTCCAGCCCAACAGATTCCAGATGAGGTTGTGGTTTGGCACAACAAGAAGCCTCATCCTCGAACTAGGGATGAGGCTTGAGTGAAATAAGTACCGAAAAGCTTTTACCGCATCAAATATTGCGCATCACGCTGACGTCGCTCACGCTGACGGGACAGCACCTGGTAATCCCGGTTGCGACGTTCAGCCATGACGCCAACGAGAAAGGTCAGCGTATCGACTCCAGCAGGTGGACCCGGCGTTACGTAATTGAGTACTTGCGCATATAACTGGCCCGATATCTGAGCCAGCGATTCGGGACGCATGGTGGGAGAGTTCCGGATCAGGGTGTGCACTTGATGCGCGAGCGCCGGAGGTATCCGCCCCAAATCGGCAACCTGTGCCCACTGTTGCATAGCCGGTGGTACATCGGGCATCGAAGCCGGAACCCGAGGTGCCCGCGCCATGATCACGTATGTTCCGGCCATCATGTCACCCAGGCGTTTCGACTGCTTATTGAATAGTGACGCGATGATGGCCACCGAACCAGCCGTCATCCACAGCTCGAACACGCCGGTCAAACACCGCGTAAACGCGTGCCGCCACCGAATCGTACCGCCGTCGTCACGTACCACGCGTAAACCAAAGATTAGCTTGCCCAGTGAACGACCCTTCGACAACCCTTCAACGAGGAATGGGATCAAAAAGACCAACGTCACCATCGAAATGATGACGACGGCCTGGCCTGCCGCATAGTCCATCGCAAAGGCGGATGTGAACTCAGCAACCAAGACCATCAGGATCACCCAGCCGAGGAAATATACGATGGCGTCTATCAGGGCGGCGCCTAATCGCGGCATGAAGTTCGCAGCGCGCAGGTTCAAGACGACGGCTTCACCGGTGATCGTGTGTTCCTGCATGACCGTCCTTCGACTCAATTTCCAAGCGTGCGACTACCTTAAGTTTAGACCGGCGTAGCTCGTCACCGGCCACATGAAGCCACGTGGTCCTAGTAGGGTAGGGCGTGTGGATTTGGAAGCATACGCAGAAACGCATCGGCCGGATTGGTTACGACTTGAAGAGCTCACGCGGCGTCACGGGTTATCTGCCGACGACGTTGATGAACTGGTTGAGCTCTATGGTCGAGCTTCCACCCACTTATCGTTTGTCCAGGCACAAGACCCCGACGGCCCTTACGCCAATCGACTGTCCCTGACGATTGCCCGGGCCCGCGCGAGACTCACCTCGGCCACGGGTTCACCGGTCGCCGGTGCGAAAGCATTTTTCGCGGTCAAACTGCCGTATGCGCTGTACCAAATTCGGTGGCTAACGATCATTCTCGG
>JAJUIX010000214.1 GCA_029267455.1 Enteractinococcus sp.
CCGTCGGCAAAGGTCACTGGGATGGCCCCGAATGCTTGGACGGCGTCGACGTGGAAGGGCACCTCGGCGGCCTGGCACAGCCCCGCAAGCTGTTCAATGGGTTGAATAGTGCCGATTTCGTTATTAGCCCACATCAGTGTGGCCAGCGCAATGCGGCCGCGGTGGCGATCCAGTGCGGCCTGCCACGCGTCGACTTCGACAAATCCCTCTTCGGTAACCTCAACGAATACGATATCTGCGCCTTCGTGGGTTGCTAACCACTCGAGAGAATCAGCGACCGCGGGATGTTCAATCCCGGTAGCGATGATGACGTTGCGTTTCGGGTCAGCCGCGCGGGCTGCCAGGTAGAGCCCTTTGATGGCCAAGTTGTCGGATTCCGTCCCACCCGCGGTAAATATGATTTCCGTCGGGTCCGCATCCAGGGTTGCGGCCAGCCGGTCGCGGGCATCGGCGACCTGAAGCTTGACCGAGCGCCCAGCAGTATGGAGGGCAGACGCATTCCCGGGACGTTTCGCCTGGGCGATGAAGGCCTCGAGTGCGGCGTCACGAACCGGCGTTGTTGCTGCGTGATCAAGATATATGCGGGACATGTCCTCTAGTGTAGAACAGCACGGGTAGAATATGGCCCGTGTCAGACAATCATGGTAACGGATCGGACCCGTATCGGGTGCTCGGAGTGAGTCCTACGGCCAGCGAAAAACAGATTCGCAAGGCCTATTTGGCTTTAGCCAAAAAGCACCATCCCGACCGCGGGGGCGACGCAGCGCGCTTCGATGAAATCACGAAAGCCTGGAACCAACTGTCTGGACTTGATTCCACACCCCCACCGTCGCCGAAAAAGCATCGGCGGCCTCGACCGAAGGCCAAACCGCGTCCCAGCCCCGGGTCGGTGCGGTTCATTCCACCGTTGACTGACGGACCGGTTCGCACACAGACGAATCCGCCCATAACCGTTGATTCGCTCTTGGCCCAACAACTCGTGCACGGCAAGATTCCGAGCAGCTTTTTCGCTCGCAAACAGCATTCGATGCACGCCCGGCTCTCTGAGGTCTTGCAGACACGCGTCCAAACCACGCTGCCGGCCGTCCGGATTTTTCACGGCGTCAAACTGTCGCGCAAACTCGTGTTGCATACGGTTGTTCTCGGCGGGACCAAAGTCGCAGTGTTCGCTACCCAGCACGCGCCCCCGGACGTGTACCGGTTCAACGGGAGCGAACTGGTGGGACGCAAACGGATCGCCCTGCCGGATCTCACCGAGGCGGTCGCTGGTCTGCAAAAGCTACTTCCGAACTTCGAAGTCGGTGGATTCGCCGTCGTATTCTCGACCAACCCGCACGCACCCACGATCCAGGCACCCGATACTCTCAATACGCTCGGACTGACCGAAATTCCGGCCTCGATTATGGACGCCGTCCGCGACATCAAATTCTTTATCGGCACCGGCGAGCACAACGTTGTCGACCGTGCCGCCATGGGACAACTCATCGCAAAATTATGAATCCACACGACACCGCACCCCGTACCCCAGATGCCAACAACCCGAAGTTTCGGCTGCTGTTTCACACGCCCGAAATCCCGGGCAATACCGGAAATGCCATCCGCTTAGCTGCCATCACCGGCGCCGAATTGCACCTGGTCGAACCCCTGGGCTTTAATTTCGACGACGCACACTTACGTCGCGCTGGTCTGGATTACCATGACCTCGCGATCGTCACCGTTCACCCCAGTCTTGAGGCCGCCTGGGAGGTTCTGCAACCCGAACGGGTCTTTGCTTTTACCGGTGGCGGTTCGGTGCGATACGACAAAGTGGCCTATCAACCTCACGATGTGTTGGTGTTTGGCCAAGAGTCCACCGGGCTGCCCGCCGAAGTGCTCGCCGACCCAATGATCACCGACACCGTGTATTTGCCCATGCAATCGGGACGCCGCTCACTCAACCTCGCGAACTCGGCCTCAATTGTGCTGTATGAAGCCTGGCGACAACATGGTTTCGCGGGGAGTTAGCCCCCACTAGGGCGCGCCGGGCCGCACGCTCGGCCAACACATCGGTAAGCTTAGTGCTGATGGAAACACACACCCCTGGTCCCGCTCAACTTCTCAAATCAGCCGGCGATGACGACACTGCTGCCTTCGCTGCGCTCTACGATGTCACCTCGCCGCAGGTCTTCGGAATGCTCACGGCGTTGTTCCCTCACGAAGAAGACGCGCTGCAGGCAACCACGGACGCTTATGTCTCCCTGTGGCGTCAGGCCCCGCATTTCACTTTTGACTTCAATGTGGAGCACGCCGATGAGAACGCCCGCGATCGCACTGTCGTGGCGTGGATTAATTCGCTGGCCCAACAGACCGGACGGTATCATCGCCCCGACGCCACTGAGATCGGTTCGGTGGATCGCATGGCCGCCATCGCTTCGAAACTCACCGAGCTTGAACCACTGACCGAAGCACAGGCCGTGGCGCTAACGACCGTATGGGTGGGGGCCCGCACCATCGAAGAGGCCGCCGAGGAACTCGACGTCGCCCTACCGACCCTGAAGTCACGCCTGCGGGATGCCGCCGTCCGGCTCACGCGGCACTACCTTTCAGAAATCACCGGCCGCGCCAGCGCCGAGACGGACCCGCTGCTGGCTACCCGGGTCACCGGGAGTTTATCGGCATCGAGCGGGCAAACGGCTGCGTTTTCCGACGACGTCGAATCCGATCTGCGCGTCGGACTGGGTGGCGAATTGGCCACGCTCAATGCGCTACATGCACTCGATGATGACGATTCGGTTGCCGTCGAAGCCTGGATTAATCGTCAGGAACGCGACGTGGCGACCCAATTGCGTGCCCGTACCGCCCTGTTTCAACGCATGCTGGCCTGGGCCTATCGCCGAGTTGCCGCCCATCCACCAGCACACCTGCTGGATTCGATCCTCGACCAGCTGCCCGAACAAAACGTGGGGATCGGCTTCATCGAGACGGTCGAAGAATACGAGGTCGAAGAGGATCCG
>JAJUIX010000052.1 GCA_029267455.1 Enteractinococcus sp.
ACGGTGCGCATCCCCTTGTCGTCGGCTTCAGAGACGGCTTGCAAGGTGGTGAGTAAGCGCACACCTTTGCCCAACGAGATGACATGTTCTTGACCTTCTACCATGCCATACAGGAAATCCCGGGTATGTAGGACGGAGGTGTCGCCATACAACCGAACGTGTTCCTCATATTCTGCGGTCGGGCCAGGGAACAACAACCGGTTGAGAGTCCGCCGGCGAGTCTCACCAGGTTCGGCCAATTTCGCTGCATCTTCTTCACAGATGTCTTCAAGCTCAATTCCGGTGGCTTGACGACCTTCTAGCGCCTTCGTCCGGAACGGTTCTGGCCAGCCTCCTGGAGGATCACCAAGCTGACCCGATAAGAATGCGATGACTGAGTCCGGGATGTCGTAGTTTCGTGGATTTGCTTCAAAATCAGCTGGGTCGGCATCCGCGGACACGAGTGCTAACGCTAGATCGCCCACGACCTTGGACGAGGGCGTGACTTTCACAATGTCACCGAGGATATCGTTCGCTGCTGCATACATGTTCTCGATGGATTCGAAGCGCTCCCCCAGGCCCAAGGCGATCGCTTGTTGGCGAAGATTCGATAGCTGGCCGCCAGGGATTTCGTGGGCGTACACGCGACCAGTTGGTGCCGGTAACCCGGATTCAAACGGTGCATAAATTTCACGTACGGCCTCCCAGTATGGTTCGAGTCCGGCCACGTGTTCCAGGTCGAGTCCGGTTTCACGTTCGGTGTTATCGGTGGCTGCTACCAGAGCTGACATGGAAACCTGAGAGGTAGTTCCTGCCAGGGCTGCGCTCGCTGTATCTACAGCATCCACGCCTGCTGCCGAGGCCGCCATGAGTGTGGCAAGTTGACCACCGGACGTATCGTGGGTGTGCAAGTGTACTGGGAGGTCGAAGTTCTCTCGTAACGCACCGACCAGCTTGTTTGCGGCAGCTGGGCGCAATAGACCCGCCATATCCTTGATGGCCAGGATGTGAGCGCCTGCCTGAACCATTTCTTCCGCCAGATTGAGGTAGTAATCCAGGGTGTATAACTTCTCGTTGGGATCAAGCAGGTTGCCCGTGTAGCACAGGGCCGCCTCAGCGACGGATTCCGTGTTGTCTCGCACCGCAGTAATCGCGGGAATGATTTGGTTGACGTCATTGAGGGCGTCGAATATGCGGAAGATATCGACACCGGTTTGAGCGGCCTCTTCAACGAAGGCCTCGGTAACACGTTGTGGGTAGGGCGTATATCCCACAGTGTTTCGGCCGCGAAGCAACATCTGCAGTGGAATATTTGGCATTTCCTCACGAAGACGTGCCAAGCGATCCCAGGGGTCTTCCGAGAGGAATCGCAGGGCGACATCATAAGTTGCACCACCCCAAACCTCTGCGGAGAACAGTTGTGGTAACAGGTGCGATACTGCTGGGGCTGCAGCCAACATGTCCCGCGTACGGATGCGAGTCGCTAACAAGGACTGGTGGGCATCACGGAACGTGGTATCAGTGACGGCAAGGCCTTCATGATCTCGCAGCGCACGCGCAAACCCTTCGGGCCCTTGTTCCAGCAAGATGTCGCGCCAGCCAGGCGGAGGGGCAACCTGTGATGGACCGTCGAATGGGCTGCGATCAGGTTCATCCGATTTATCGCCCGGGAAGTGTGGCAGCTTCTTGCGCGGGTCCATGCCTTCGATGCGTGGCCCGTACGGGCGGTTTACCGTCACATCGGCGAGATAGGCCAGCGCGCGTGAACCGCGGTCTTTGGAACGATTAACCTGGGTGAGATAAGGGTTCTTATCGATAAAATCGGTTGCGACATCCCCGTCGATGAAGTGCTGATTATCAAAGACGTTCATGAGGAAGGGAATGTTGGTGGCAACGCCACGGACCCGGAATTCAGCAAGTGCCCGTCGTGCACGTCGTTGCGCAGTTTGGAAGTCGCGTCCACGGGCAGACATTTTGACCAGCATCGAGTCGAAGTGCGGGGAAATTTCTGCACCGGTGTAGATGGTACCGCCGTCGAGCCGAATTCCAGAGCCACCGGCGGAACGATAAGCCGTGATTTTTCCGGTGTCCGGTCGGAAATCGTTGGCTGGATCCTCAGTGGTGATACGGCACTGAATGGCTGAACCCCGGATCTCCAGGTCTTCCTGCCGGATATCGAGGTCCTCCAGGGAGGCACCAGCTGCAATACGTAATTGAGCAGCAACCAGATCGACGTCGGTGATTTCCTCGGTGATCGTGTGCTCAACTTGAATGCGTGGGTTCATTTCAATGAAGACGTGCTGACCGGCTCGTTCGCCTTCGGTATCAACTAAGAATTCCACGGTACCGGCGTTGCGGTAGTCCATGGCTTTAGCAAATTTCACCGCATCGTCATAAAGCCGCTGTCGCAGCTCATCGTCGATATTCGGAGCAGGGGCAATTTCAATAACTTTTTGGTGCCGACGCTGCATGGAGCAGTCACGTTCGAACAGATGTACGACGTTGCCGTAGTGGTCAGCAAGAACTTGGACCTCGATATGGCGCGGCCGCAGGACTGCCTGTTCGAGGAACGCTGTAGGGTCACCGAACGCTGTTTCTGCCTCGTGCATGGCTGATTTGAGGGCATCAGGTAGCTCTTTGGCTGTTTCAACACGACGCATGCCACGGCCACCACCGCCAGCCACTGCCTTTACAAACAGTGGGAAACCAATATCGTTGGCCTGTTGGATCAGCTCGTCGGCATCGGCTGAGGGTTCAGTAGACTTCAAGATCGGTACGCCTGCTCGTTCCGCAGCGCGCAAGGAGGCAACTTTGTTACCGGTCTCTTCAAGGACTTCCGCCGGTGGTCCGACAAATGTCAATCCATTTTCTGTGGCCTTCCGCGCTAACTCGGCGTTTTCGGCTAAGAAACCATAGCCCGGGTAAATAGCGTCCGCGCCAGATTCCAGCGCGACCCTAATGATGCTGTCGACATCAAGGTATGCTCGTACAGGATGGCCTTCTTCGCCAATCTGATAGGCCTCATCAGCTTTTTGACGGTGAATCGAATTGCGATCTTCGTAGGGGAAGACGGCAACAGTCTTGGCATCGAGTTCGTGGCACGCGCGGAATGCACGGACAGCGATCTCGCCGCGGTTGGCTACCAATACTTTATTAAACATAGGATTGCCGCCGCTGTGTCGGGCCGAGTTCTCTTGCTTTTCAGCCAAGGTACCTCCATGGTGTTTGTGCTGTCACAGAAAGTGACAGGCGCTCAGGTAAGTTCAACGATACCCGTGATGTATACATTGAGCATATGTGATACTACCCACGTTGTGGCTCATTGCAAAAATTATGTACTCGAATGGACTAGTCCCAGAAGTTCGGCCTGTGCTTGTTAGAATGTGTTATCGACCAATCTTCTATCCCATAAATTAGGTGCAATCGTAGTGCAGGTTATTTCTATTTCCAGCCTCAAGGGCGGCGTTGGCAAAACTTCTATCACCCTGGGTTTGGCATCTGCAGCATGGGCTGCGGGCATTTCGACTTTGGTCATCGATTTGGATCCGCATGCTGATACAACTACCGGGTTAGGCATTAAACACGATGCTCCCAGCACCGATATCGGCACGATGTTGCGGAAACCGAAGCAGTATCGCGTCGCCGAACACGCTGTGCCTTCTGGCTGGATGGAGACCGAGCAAGACGGGGAACAGGCCGGAACTCTTCACGTGATTCGCGGTTCAGCGAAGACCTCTTTGTTTGAAAAAGTTACGACCCGACGCAAGGAGATCAACCGCCTTGCGACACTGCTGGAGAGCCTTGAGGCATACGAGCTTGTGCTGATCGACTGCCCACCGGCCCTGAATGGGGTGACTCGCATGGCCTGGGCAGCCTCTACCGATGTTTTATTAGTAGCCGAACCGAGCCTATTTTCCGTCGCCGGCACAGAACGCACTTTTCGGGCGCTAGATCTCTTTCAGCGCGAGTATGCACCAAAGCTGAAAAATACCGCAGTCGTGGTAAATCGGGTCAGAGCGGCATCGACCGAACATAAGTACCGTCTAGCTGAGATGCGCCGCATGTTTGGCAATCGGATGCTAGAAGCTCAAATCCCTGAAACATCGAACTGGCAACAAATTCAAGGCGCTGCGTGGCCGGTACATGCTTGGCCGGGTGATACCGCAGCGACAGCGGCTAAGACGTTCGATGAATTACTCAAAGGGCTCTACGAGCCGGTAGTGCCGCCACGACGGGCTCGACGGAGCTAACCTCGACCGGCTGTGTCGGCCTCAAGAAGATGAAAAACCCCGCTATGTATACATAGCGGGGTTTTTCATTTGAATTTTAACTGTTCATACGACAACTACGAAGCGGTTTTTCGACGCGCCTGACGCCGAACGGCGAGTTCATCTTCTGGGAAGTCGCCTTCTGTGTGACCGTCTATGAGGCGTTCAGCGGGAAGCTCGGCCAAGGTCCCCTCGACCTCGCGCCATACACGGCCTACTGCAATGCCGTAGACGCCTTGACCGCCTTGCACAAGATCGATGACCTCATCAGCTGAGGTGCATTCATAAACGGAGGCACCATCAGACATCAGGGTAATCTGTGCCAAGTCTTCTACGCCTCGCTCACGGAGATGCTCTACGGCGCTTCGAATTTGCTGCAGTGATACGCCGGTATCTAAGAGTCGCTTTACAACTTTTAAAACCAACACGTCACGGAACGAATAGAGGCGCTGTGTGCCAGACCCTTCGGCTCCCCTCAGGGATGGAACAACTAGTCCGGTGCGCGCCCAGTAATCCAGTTGACGGTAGGTGATACCTGCTGCCTTTGAAGCAGTCGGGCCGCGGTAGCCTCGATCGTTGTCTAGCCATGGTGCGTCGTCATTAAACAACACACCTTGATTGCCAGCGTCTAGAGCCTGGCTCTGCCCTGAATCACCTATGTGAGACACCTGGGTTTTCCTCCTGCCGATCTGTTCCATGCGGGGAAGTTTTACGCAAGCACATCATGTGTAACCATGAGCTGTTTCGGTTACTTCATAATGGTCTCACATCGTGCAATGGAACGTATAGTGCCCAACGCTATTCTGTGAATCGACTCTGGTCAAAGACCATGGAGAAAAACTCAGACCGTGTCGGAATTATTTTTCTTCTTCTTCAGAATTACCGTTCTCATCCTGGTCGTCATCATCACGTGTCTCTGGGGAGTCTTGTGAAGATTCTTCCGCGGTTAAAAAGTCCTCGGGAGTGAGATCTTTGAGGAACTCCCGAAATTGGTCGACGCTTTCTTCAGTAATTTCCGGCTGAATCTCTGGCTGCTCAATATTGAGCTCAGCAGCAATATCCCCTTCCGTGAGGTCTATCCCTGCCACTTCTAAGACGTCCTCGGTCGTATAAACAGGCACCTCGGCAAACAACGCAGCAGCTACAGCATCTGAGGCGCGCGAATCGACAGTCTTACCTGAGGCAAGGACAAGCTCAGCGTAGAAGACCTCGTCATCGACTTTGGAGATACGAACCGCTTCCAAAGCATCTCCGGCTACCTGGAGCGCTTTGACCAACAATTGATGGGTTGTAGGACGTGGCGTCTCTATCCCCTGCTGTGCCAGGCCGATAGCAGTGCCTTCTGACGGACCGATCCACAGCCGAAGTAGGCGTTGTGATTGCTGGTGTAGTAACAGCAAGATCGGCTGATTGCCGGGAAGTACAATACGGATTTCAAGGACCTTCAGTACGATATCGGCCATGGCGAAGCTCCTTTTCTGAGTGGCACGTAACGACAGTCAGGCTAGTCGTTCATATCAGTAATTTCAGCACTGACAACTCCAGCATGCAAGCTCAAACAGGCCTGAGTGATCTCGCGGGCGGCTTCCATCGCGCGTTCTTTCGAAATGCCCCCGTTATTTCGCGCTAAACCTGAAGTTGCTTGTTCAACCATTCCGAGTTCTCGGTCCGCTGCAATACGAAAAGCACGTAGATGGCGAGGCTCGAATCCAAATTCAGACAAGGTGACCGCCGCGCGAGCCACCTTGAGACTGTGATCGTTATACCGTCCGGTTTCATCCGGCCAAATCAAACGATACGACTCTAAAGTTTTCATCAGCTCATCCGAGGCACCGGAAATTCCCTGAAGTTCCGCCCGGGACAGGGGCCGAATGTGGCCGCTAAGTTCCTGAGCGAGTTGTTGCGACACTGATCTGGGTTCCAGACGCAGGCCCCCGGGCAATGACTCGGGTCGTTTTCCTGCATCGATGGCATCAAGATAATCCTTGATGACTTTTAACGGAAGGAACTGATCTCGCTGCAGAGCCAAGATAAAGCGGAGGCGGTCGAGGTCAGCTTGAGTATATTTACGGTATCCTGCCGCCGTCCTCGCTGGTGTCATTAATCCGCGTTCTTCTAGAAAGCGGATTTTGGAGGCTCGAACCTCAGGGAACTCCGTGTTGATATGCTCCAGTACTTCACCAATACTCATGAGGGCACGACCTCGGTTTGAAGATACCGAGGAAACCGATCGAGGTTTTGGGGAAGCAGACAATTCACTCAGACCTTTTCAAGACGGAGGACTAGATACAAATAGTCACCGGTCTTTAACCGGCGACTGATGAACTTATCATGGCATTACTTTTCGGGCTGCTGCACCCCTGCATAGTAGGACAGCCGGAATTTACCAATCTGAAGTTCCATACCGGTCCGCAGTATGAGTGAATCTACGCGATCATGGTTGATATACGTACCATTGAGCGAGCCGGTGTCCACGACACGGAAGTCATTGCCTTCTCTTTCGAATACCGCATGGTGACGAGATACGGTGACGTCGTCTAGGAAGATATCTGCATCCGGGTGCCGCCCCACGGTAACTCGATCCTGGTCAAGCAAGAATCGTGCTCCGCGGTTGGGACCCTCGTGTGCTACAAGCAGGGCTGAACCGACGGGTAGGGCATCAAGCGCTGAACGTTCTTCCGCTTTCAGCGGTAGTTCCTGAAGCGGTTCAAGCTTGGGCAACCCAACTGTCGTTGGCTCCAACTCAGATTCGTCCTCTGAGTTACCAGGAACGGGGTTATCTTTTGTCATGCTTGAGCGCTCCTTGTTGTACAACTTATTGCTGGCGACTCGTGTTCTTGAGTCACCCTGGCTCACTTAGTTTAGCCGATTGGTGCTGCCAATTCATTCGTTGACACCACATATAAAGCCCTGTACCAGCCTGCCGTCTTGGCTTTTCGCGCAATGTATGCTCAGAGTAAAAACTCTTCGTCAACATTGCAGAGCGGAACGAAGTCTACAGTGCTGGCGAGAATAAAAAACATCCTTGGTTTTCGTTACGCAACCAAGGATGTATTCGTCGGGCTGACAGGATTTGAACCTGCGACCCCATCTCCCCCAGAGATGTGCGCTACCAAGCTGCGCCACAGCCCGCTCTAGCGCTGGTGGTCAGCGCCAGTATCCTCGGATACTCTACACCATGAATAATAAAACGCCGAATCCGTGTGTGTCGATGAACGTCGTAATACGATCTGTGAAGCTCTAAGCTATTACATATGACTATCACCCCCTCGGAGACCGACAATATTGCGTATGCACGTTCACTGATCCGAACCATCGAAGATTATCCGGAACCGGGAGTGCTGTTTCGGGATATCACTCCCCTATTAGCCGATGGTCGGGCTATGGGGGCGGTTGCTCACGGTCTCCTCGCGCAAGCCAGCACAGGCTTTGACGTCGTTGCAGGCGTGGAGGCACGCGGTTTTATCTTTGCCGGCGCTGTGGCAGCCATTGCGGGCACCGGTATGATCCCCATCCGTAAACATGGCAAACTACCAAAACCGGCGCACCGTATCTCATATAAAAAAGAATACGGTTCCGATGCTCTCGAGGTTTCTCCCGAACTTGAACCGGGCATGCGGGTCCTGCTCATCGACGACATCTTAGCCACGGGTGGCACTCTGAAAGCCGGGGCAGATCTCATCGAGCTGGTTGGTGCTGAGATC
>JAJUIX010000277.1 GCA_029267455.1 Enteractinococcus sp.
GCGATCGGTTCACCGCCGGTCACATCGTGCCCAATGTATACCCCTTCTTCGATGGGGAAATCCTCTTCGGCGCCAATATCAATCGTCGTCATGTTTACCTCCTGCATCAGCTTAGAAGCCCCAGTTAGCCCACGCCATCGCTTGCGTCACAAGCTTGCCGCGGCCGCCCTCGAATTCAGTGGTAATTTCCGGTGACAGTGCCTGCTCAGGCGTCATCCAGGCGACATCAAGGGCGTCTTGGCGTGGCTGCGTATCTCCGCGCACCGGCACCACATAACACAGGGCAACAGCGTGTTGCCGGTCGTCGGTTAGTCCTGACGACGAAGCATAGGGGAAGTACTCGGCCACCGTAAAGGGAACTAAGCTCGTGGGTAACTGCGGCATCGCCAAGGGACCCAAATCCTTTTCCAGGTGCGTCATCAACGTCTCCCGAATCGAATGCATATACAGCACTCGGCCCGACACAAATGAGTACCGGAAATTGCCGGACTCATCGGCCCGGTACAACAGCCCGACTTCTACGACGCGGCCGTGATCATCGAGGCGGACAGGGAGTGCTTCAACATAGACCATCGGCAGCCGCGCGCGGGCCGAGGCCAGTTCACTATTAGTAAGCCAGCCGGGATCTGGGTCAGGAGTTCGAACCGTCATGGGCTCCACTCTACAACTACAATTGACCATATGCCTTCATACCGCGCGATACTACCTATAGGTGACCTCCATCCCGGTCACGGCCCCGAAGAAGTCATGGATTCCGCCGTCGCCGCCGTGTCGTCCATCGCGACCGTCGAGCACACCGATATTCAAATTCTTTCCGGCGTCCCGCAAATTGTCGTGCGCTTTCACATTGATGAGGACGACGAGGCTCGTTCGGTCGCTGATGCCATGCACGACGCCGTATCTCGAGTTGCCACCACCGACACCGGGCGTCTCCTCTTACGCCGCAGCGGTCGTTGGGTCCCTATTTAAAAACTGATGAACCTGTGGGATACGGTGGGTGAGCTTGACAGAATGGTCCCATCCACCCCCACGATGCCGCGTTGTTAGCCTGCGATAGCACCCTGGTCGGCCACATCTGGGACGGCCCGCACGAGGTGTTAGCCCAACACCGGGCCCACCACTACGCCGCCGTACACAACAACAAATGGACCATCCACAAACACCAGGGCGTAACGTTCTTCCAACCCGCCCCCTGGCTCGACCCCACACAACCCTTACTCCGCAACATCTACTGGAGCGTATAGTGCTAATCCTGAGTTCGCGGGAGCCAGACGGCTGCAGAATTATTCTTCAACGTCGTCGAGGTATACCAGATGCTCCATCGCGCGTTTTTCAGCCTTAGAAATTTGATACCTACGGTTTTCAGTGGCTGCGATAATAATAAATAATCCCAGCACCGCAACGATCGTTAGTACGAAGGATTGATTTTCACCGAATAATCGCGACCCGATGATTGCTGACATGCCAAACGTGAATCCGAGCGCGATCGATATTCGACCGCGCCCGGTTAGTGTCAACCGTGACAAGTAGACCAGCAAAGCTAACGTGGCCAGCAGAGCCCAGAAGATCTCAGGGATAAATAAGAGATTCAGAATATTCCATGACGC
>JAJUIX010000083.1 GCA_029267455.1 Enteractinococcus sp.
CATTCTTGGCATTGACACACCGCCTAAGCCGGCTGACGCGGCTGACGCGATCGCCATTGCTATCGCACATGCGTGGCGGGGCGGTTTATTTGGTCGAGGCCTCGATACGGGCAAACTCACCAGCCCAGCCAAACCATCGAAGTTTCCGACTGCCCCTGCGAACCTCACCCCTGCTCAAAAAATGTGGCTCGCCGCAGAGCGCGGAACAGAATGATACAACGCGTAGAGCGTGTCAGGACTAGCCTGGCATGCTCCACATCAAACGATGGTCTTTGCCATCAGAGGGAGAACACATGATCTCGTCGCTCACCGGCGAAATCCAACACATTGGTACCGAAAGTGCCGTCATAGTCGTAGGCGGAGTTGGTTATGTGTTTTCGGCAAGCCCTACGACGTTATCTGCACTGCGGCTAGGCCAGGAAGTCAGTGTTCAAACCCTCTTGCTGATTCGTGACGATAATCCCGTGCTCTACGGGTTTGGTACTGCAGACGAGCGAGAGATCTTCGAAACAATGATGACGGTTTCGGGTATTGGCCCTCGAATTGCGCTGGGGGTGCTGTCGGTCTTTCACCCTGATGAAGTGCGTCAACATATCGATCAACAGGACGATAAAGCATTCACAAAAGTTCCCGGAATCGGACCGAAATCTGCTCGACGTATTATTCTAGAACTGTCCGGAAAGTTGGTACCACGTGAGGAACCGGAATCGCCTGAAGCACGCAACTCCCGTGGAGCCGAACCAGTTTGGAAAGAGCAGGTTCAACAAGCACTGATCGGGCTGGGATGGAATGAGAAGGATGCGCTCAAGGGTATTCGACTTGCTGTTGAAAATGATCCAGAACTGGCCCAATCCTCAGACGTATCGGCCGCACTCCGAGCAACCTTGCAAAATCTCGGTGAAGGCCAGACAAGGCAGCGTTACTAACCTATGACTACAGCCGGATCCCCTTCTAATCACGGTGATGATCGCATTGTCACCGGCACTTCCATGAACGAAGAACGCGAAGTTGAAGCCGCATTACGCCCAAGAAACCTCTCGGAGTTTGTGGGTCAGCATCGAGTCCGAGACCAACTGTCATTGGTGCTGGAAGCAGCCAAACTGCGCGGTGCGACCGCAGATCATATTCTTCTTTCGGGTCCGCCGGGGTTGGGGAAAACGACCCTGTCGATGATCGTGGCAGAGGAAATGAATGCGCCACTACGAATTTCCTCTGGCCCCGCGATTCAACATTCCGGGGATTTAGCAGCCATCTTGTCGTCATTAACCGAAGGTGAAGTACTGTTTCTCGACGAGATTCACCGAATGTCTCGTCCGGCCGAAGAAATGTTGTACATGGCCATGGAGGATTTCCGCGTCGATATCGTCGTAGGAAAAGGTGCCGGCGCGACATCGATACCTTTAGAACTCCCACACTTCACCATCGTCGGTGCGACAACCCGCGCAGGACTTTTGCCTGGACCGCTACGCGATCGCTTTGGGTTTACGGGGCATCTCGATTTCTATTCAACGCAAGAACTCGAAATGGTGCTCCGTAGGTCAGCGGTCATGCTCGATATGAAGCTCACCACTGAAGCGTTCACCGAGATTGCTTCGCGTTCCCGGGGCACCCCTCGCATCGCAAATCGACTGCTTCGGCGCGTTCGCGACTGGGCGTTGGTCAATCAACTAGACGACGTAGATGCTCAAGCAGCAGCTGCAGCGTTAGATATGTATGAAGTTGATTCAAAAGGACTAGATCGGTTGGACCGTTCCGTCCTTGACGCGCTTTGCACAAAATTCCACGGGGGACCCGTAGGACTGTCGACTCTAGCCATCGCTGTAGGCGAAGAAATCGAAACCGTCGAAACAGTAGCCGAACCGTACTTAGTACGTGAGGGCTTCCTCGGCAGAACACCCCGCGGGCGGATCGCGATGCCAGCGGCCTGGGAGCATTTGGGCTTAGTGCCGCCCGAAGATGCATCAGCACAGGGGCTATGGTCTCTCATTCCGGATGATTCGACTGCACTAGCCAAGACTTCGCAGCAGAATGAAGCCCGAGATGCCTATGGCCATCAAGAGAATCTGGACGGCATCTTGTATTTTGATGACCGTGACTGAGGTACTGCCGAGCTCGCCCGGCTTTCATCCGGCAATTCACGATATTTGGACCGGGCCATTAGGATAGGCTCAGACATTGTGTGTTAATTACCGCAAACGCGGCGATTGACCGTGAGTGCATTCCTGTGCACAAATACAAAGCAGATAGTTGGTAGATCACGAATGACTTATAACGCTGAATTAGCCACCGTGCTTGCCCAGGCCGAAGGCGGTC
This sequence comes from Enteractinococcus sp., assembly GCA_029267455.1. Taxonomy (GTDB): domain Bacteria; phylum Actinomycetota; class Actinomycetes; order Actinomycetales; family Micrococcaceae; genus Yaniella. The sequence goes on from JAJUIX010000083.1 coordinate 2,314, forward strand.
AGGAAGGCGGTTCAGGCATGTTTATGCTTCTCATGTTGGCAGTGCTTGCTCTGCTGTTCTTCATGATGATCCGTCGTAGCCGCAAAGCAATGAAAACCCAACAGGAGCAGCGCGCCTCATTACAGCCGGGCATGCAGGTCATGACGACCTTTGGGCTCTACGGCACTATTACTGAAGTGGACCATCACGATAACAAGGCTGTGATGGAGCTTTCCCCAGGTCAGTATGCCACCGTGCACTTGCAAGCGATTGGTCAGGTTGTCGAAGAAACTGACGTTGAGGAACTGCCTGAATCAGATATCACTGTCGATGACATCCCGGATTATCCGGAGCAGGCTGCACCAGATTCCAAGGACACTGAATATGGGTCGGAATACAAAGATCCGCGTGACGAACGCGATAAGTAACCCACAGTACATTCCTGGCTAACGAAACAGAACATTGAAAGTCCTTAATATCTATGGCGTCTAAGACCCCGCAATCTCGTGCCCGACGATCCTTGACATGGTTAGCCGTAATTCTTGTCGGCCTGGGTGCCATCTTGGGTATCGGCATTGCGACGAATAATACCGACGGTACCCCGTTACTAGCGCTGGATCTCGAGGGAGGTACCCAGATGGTACTGTCCCCAGAAACCTCGACCGGTGAAGCAGTTACTTCAGAACAGATGAACCAGGCTGTCGAGATTATTCGACAGCGCGTCGACGGTACAGGCGTCTCAGAGGCCGAGATCAATACGCAAGGTGACAATAATGTCGTCGTCTCAATGCCCGGTAGCCCGGATGAACAAACCCGGGAACTGATTCAGGCCTCAGCAAATATGGAATTCCGCTCGGTCATTACTGCGGGTTCATTCACAGCTACCCCAGAAGAAGAGCGAGTAGATGTCTCAGAAATCCCCGAACCTGAGGCTGAGCCAGAGCATGGGTCAGACCCCAACTGGATAACGCCGGAGCTTTATGATGAGTTCCAAAGCTACGACTGCACGGCCCCGGATGCTGGTCAGGTACGAGACAATCTTCCTGCGGATGAAGCGGTCGTGGCCTGTGATTTCGAAATGGGCACCAAATACATCTTGGGCCCAGTCGAGATTTCAGGTGATCAAATCGATTCAGCTGAGCACGGGATGGCTTCCACCCCTACCGGTGTGGCTGCGAACCAGTGGGTAGTAAACATCACCTTCGAAGACGAGGGCGCCGAGGCATTTCGTGAAGTTACTCAGCGTTTGACAGGCATGAGCTCCCCGCAGAATCAGTTCGCTATTCTTTTAGATGGTCAGATCGTATCGGCGCCTGCCTCGCAGGCGGTCATTACTGATGGTCGAGCCCAGATCTCGGGGAACTTCGATGAACAAAGCGCCGCGCAACTTGCAGAACAACTCGAGTATGGTGCACTGCCGATTTCGTTTGAGGTCGAGTCAGAACAGCAGATTTCAGCGACCCTGGGCCAAGATCAGCTATTTTGGGGGCTGATCGCAGGACTTATCGGACTGGCCTTGGTTGCGATCTATCAGTTCTTCCAGTACCGTGCTCTCGGCCTGGTGACGCTCACTTCCATTGTCATTATGGGAGTCTTGACCTACCTGGCAATTGTTCTGCTGGGGTGGTCCGATAACTATCGGCTGTCTTTAGCGGGCATCGCTGGCATTATTGTTTCCATTGGTCTCACAGCGGACTCCTTTATTGTCTACTTCGAACGTATCAAGGACGAGATGCGTAACGGCAGGCCTTTCGAATCGGCTGTGAATTACGGGTGGGATCGTGCGAAACGAACCATTACGGTTTCAAAGTTCGTCAACATTTTGGCTTCGGTTGTCTTGTTCTTCGTAGCGGTGGGGAATGTGCGTGGTTTCGCCTTCACGCTCGGCCTGACTTCGATTGCGGACTTGATCGTCGTATTCTTATTCACTCATCCCGTCATGCAGTTGCTGGCTCAGACGAAATTCTTTGCAAGTGGACATCCGATGTCGGGAATGGACCCTTCATTGCTGGGACGAAAACCTTTGTACGAGGGAGCTGGACGTGTCCGCGAGTTCCGACCAGAAAGTGAAGTCGCTGGTCATCGCACAAAGAGGAACCGGCGTTCGAGTAAAGAAGCCCAACGACGGCAAACCATTGCAGAACGTCGTGCCGCTGAGCGCGCAGAAGCCGCCCAAACATCGAAATCCTCGGATTACGAGCCTGTACAGGAGGACTCATGAGTCGCTTAGCAACGTGGGGCAATGAGCTCTATGCGGGCAAGAAGTCATATCCATTCGTTCAAAAATGGAAGACTTGGTTCCTTATCGCATTGATGCTGCTGGTTGTCGCGGGAGGCATCACAGCACTACGCGGAGGTTTCAACCTAGGCATCGAGTTCCGCGGCGGATCCGAGTTTACGGTCTCCGCCGTAGAAAATACCGATCCGGCCATCGGGGAAGAGGCCGTTACAGATGTCATCCCAGAAGCAGAAGCCACCGCGACAAATATCGCGCCGGGTACTGTCCGGGTCCAGACAACAGAGCTCACCGATGAGCAAACCCTACAGGTCGCCAGTAATCTCGAGGACGGCTATAACGTTTCTGCGGAACAAGTCACGTCCAACTTCGTAGGCCCGACGTGGGGTGCAGCGGTTTCGCAGCAAATGTTCATTGGCCTGATCGTCTTCCTCGTGCTCGTGGCACTATATCTGGCATTTTATTTCCGGACGTGGAAAATGTCGGCCGCCGCCATCGTTGGCTTACTCTATGTTGTCGCGCTCACCGTCGGGATTTATGGGGCGGTGGGCTTCGAGGTCACCCCACCTGCCATTATTGGATTCTTATTGATTTTGTCGTATTCACTGTATGACACCGTGGTGGTCTTCGATAAAATCCGAGAAAACACGCAACGCTTGGAGGAGGACCGAAGGCGTACTTTTGATGAATTAGTAAATCTGGCAGTCAATCAAACTCTGGTGCGGTCAATCACGACCTCGATTGTGGGGATTCTGCCAGTCGGTTCAATTCTGTTTATCGGTGCGGGTCTGCTCGGAGCCGGTACCCTACGAGATATTTCGCTATCGATCTTTGTAGGGATCATCGTCGGGACTTTAGCGACGCTATTCATCCAGGCGCCGCTATATGCATTATTCCGTAGGAACGAACCAGCAATCCAAGACCGCGACGCAAGGATTCTTCGTCGTCGACCTACTGGTGATGAGACTGTCGAAGAAACTACGCCCACTGCAACTTCAAGTTAATGCGTTTGCGAAGTTAACTATGTTGTAGGACCTGCTGTCCTGTAGCGTTAATGTCAAGCTACAGGACAGCAGCCGTTAAACGGATGTTCGGAGGTAGCTGAGAACTCATGAGTGCGTTCTATAAGTGAGTACACTTATCCGTTACAGTTGAATGTGTCAAAGAGGGGAGGGGTTGTGGCTTCAACGCAACCGGCTTCACATCACCGCAGGCAGAAGGGCTCTGACGCTACACCTGCGCGTGGTCTCGGCCGCTTCGCTCGCCTCACCGGTCGAGGGTATTCACCTCTGCTTGAGCCACTGATTCGCACTTTGAAGGTGCGCCATCCCAAAGGTGACATCACACCCATCATTCGCGCTTTTAATGTCGCCAATTATCATCACCGCGATCAATTCCGAAAATCCGGTGACCCATATATCACGCATCCTGTAGCCGTTGCGACTATTTTGGCCG
>JAJUIX010000164.1 GCA_029267455.1 Enteractinococcus sp.
CTCGCGCACCCTGCGCCGTCTGACCGCCCTGCTCGTGGTGGTCACCGGCTGGCTCTACATCATCCCGCAACTGCACGGTGCGGCAATCGCCCTGTCGGCCACCACGGGTCTGCCCGCCTGGCTGGGCCCGGCGATCGTCATTCTGGTGGTCCTTCCCACTGTTGTCTCCGGCGGGATGCGGTCTGTCACGGTCGCCCAGGCGGTGCAATACTGGTTCAAACTCTCCGCGCTCTTTGTGCCCACCGTCTTCATCGTGCTGCGCCTGGGGGTGGGCGAAATGGACTTCATCCCCGAACTGGCCAACGCCTTCGACGTCGCTCTAGTGGCCGATACCCACGTCAGTACCTATCGCACCATCTCCCTGGTGGCCGCCCTCATGCTCGGAACCCTCGGCTTGTCCCATGTGCTGGTGCGGTTCTATACCAACCCCGACGGCCCCTCCGCGCGCCGCACCACCGTCCTCCTGCTGGGACTATTAGCCGGGTTCTACGTGCTACCCATCCTCTTAGGCGTGGTCGCACGCGCGGTCCTGCCTGAACTGACCGCCAACGCGACCGCTGACACCGCCGTCTTACAGCTGCCCGATGCACTCTTTACCGGGATGCTCGGTGATCTGTTGACGGCACTGGTTGCGGGTGGGGCGTTTGCCGCTTTCCTATCCACCGCGTCCGGGCTGGTCGTCTCAATCTCCGGCGTCGTCTCCCAGGAATTCTTTGGCGGCACCGTCCGAGGTTTCCGCATCGGGGCCATCCTGGCGCTCGTGCTGCCCATCATTGCCGCGTTCGTGACCACCGATCTAGCGCTCGCCGGCGCCGTCGCCATGGTGTTTACCTTCACCGCCTCATCCCTGGCGCCGATTGTGCTGCTGGCCATCTGGTGGCGCGGGCTGACCGTGCACGGGGCGATCACCGGCATGCTGACCGGCGCGGTCCTGTCGTTGACGGCCCTGCTGGCCGCCCATGTGTTACCCACCGAAGGCATGACGACGACGTTTTTGCAGTACCCGGCCCTGTGGACCGTGCCGTGTGTGCTAGTCATCACGATGTTGGTTTCTGCGCTGGGCTCGCAGCGCCCACCGGCAAGTACCGATGCGGTGCTGGCCAAACTGCACCTCCCCGAAATCACTAAGCAGGCACCCGGCGCCAAAAGCGGCCGCTGAACCTATGATGTTCCCAGGTCTCGCTGGTATCGTCGCCGTATGACGGATGCGCAGCCACCTTCCGATCAACCAGATTTTTTGCCGTTACCTCCGGGCGTCGAATTACGTCACTACTCCGGCGCAGCAAATGCGCTGCTCGAAGAACTGGCACCGCTACTAGCCGCCGAAGGCATTGACGTAGACCACCTCGACGAAGCTGACCCGGAGGAACTCAAAGCTGCCCTCATCCGTGCCGTCGAACGCCACAACCTCGAACTGAGCACCCCCGTGGGCGATCAACGCGCCCGAGCCATCAACACGCTGCACGAGCTGACACTGGCTCAGCATCAGCAGGACGCCGCACTGTTGCAAACGCTCCTCGGTTCGATCGGGCCGGTTCCCACCCGGCACCGCCCCAGCAGCGGACACCTGACCGGGGTAACCATGGAAACCCTCGACGCGATCTACCGCAATGAGTCCCTGCACCCGGCCCTGCACATTGTCGAACTCCCGGTGGTCGAGCGCACCACCAAAGCGGCCGCCCAACATATTCTGGGCCTCGCGGCCAAAGGTCGGGCCTTCCGATCGCTGGATACCCTGCTGGGCAACCACGGTGGATTCGAGATCTCGCGTGCCGGGATGCATCTGTTGACCGCCACCATTGAGGCCATTGCCGGCCACCGAGAGCTAGCCTTTGACGTGGTGCTCGATGAGCTGGTGCCACACCAGCAGGCCAGCCAACCATCCGAAGACCTGCCACCCGGGCTGCGCGCGACCCCGCAGGAGTACCTCGAGGATTTTGAAACCTGGCTGAAAAGTCAGCCCGAAGTCTCCGATATTGCCTCGAAAATTACCGAGATCTTCGCCAGCATGGTCGCCGATGCCCAGGACGTCGGGCTCAACCCCCACGACCCCGTGGATTTTGACGACTGGCTGCTGTTGGTGCAAGAACACACCGACTCCAAATACCTGGTGACGGCATTAGAGATCGTCAAGTATTACCTGCAATTCCGGCTGCGCACTAGCATCGAACCCGAACGCTGGCATCACGCCCACGCCCAAATCACCGACCTGACCCTGCCGCACGAAGACCCGCCCTGGGACTTCGAGAAAATTTATGATATCGCCCAGCGCATCGACATCAGGGAGCGCTACGGGGCGATGCTCAACCTCAGCATCGTCTCGGGCGCGCGTCATCTGCAACAGTGGTTGACCACACCGCGCGGCGCCACCGAGGACGGGGCCCCGAAACGCGAAGACATCCACCTGCTCGGCGACATGATCGGCATGCAGCTCCACGGAGTGGCCGAGCTACCGCGACCCCCGCTGCCCGGTTACGTCCAGTCCGCGCTTGATGTACCAGAACTGATGATTTGGTGGTGGTCCCTGCAGGAAGTGGGGATTATCCGCGTCGCTGGCACGACCGTCGAACTCGGACCGGCCGCGGAAGACTATTTCGGACCCGACCGCATCCCGTTCGACGGCGCCGAAGGCCTGATCGCGACCTTTGTCAAAGTGTTCCTGATCCACGCGCTAGAGCATGCGCCCCTGGAAATCTCATCGGTTGGGCACACCATCGGCCGCCTGCTCAATGCCCTGCAGAACCTGCCGCCCATGGAACCGCCGTCCGCAGATGATTTCCGGGCCCAACTGGTGGCCCAGCGCTCCGATGAATACCTCAATTCGATGGCGTCGTTGGGCCTGGTGGAAGTGACCGACGGTCAACCCACGATCCCGGCACCGTTGGCGGCCGCCGTGTTCTACGGGTTGATGATGGCCATGGACTACATCGACGAATTCATGGACGAACACTTTTCATCATGACGGCGCGCTGTTGCGCAGTTGGCGACGTCGTAAGAGGAACGTGGGCACCCAGACCCCGATCGCGGCCAGGGCCAGGACCATGCCGGCAAGTGCCGGTGCCGAGTAGCCGAATCCTGCGGCAATGACCGCGCCACCGATGGCCGCCCCGGAGGCATTGGCCAGATTCAGCGCCGAATGGTTCAACGCTGCGGCAAGGGTCTGCGCATCGCCGGCCACGTCCATTAATCGGATTTGCAAGCTGGGCACCAGACTGGACCCGAAGAAGCCCACCAGCCCGAAGTTCAGCACGCCCAGCACCGGGTGGGTCGAGGTGAAATAAAAGGACGCCAGGGAGACGGCGATCATCACCAGGGAGCAGAAGATACCCCACTCCAGGTTCCTATCCGAAAGGCGTCCACCAAACCAGGTGCCGCCGATCGAACCAATCCCGTAGACCATCAGCACCAGCCACATCCACGCTGGATCCAGTCCGGCGCGTTCGGTCATGGTCCACGCAATGTAGGTATAGACGGCAAACATCCCGCCGAAGCCGACGGTCCCCATCGCCAGGGTCAGCCACACCTGGGAACGTTTCAGTGCACCGAGTTCGGTGCGCGGATTGGTCGGGCGCATCTTGGTCATATGCGGCATCAAAAACCACAGGGCTGTCACGGTGATTAGCCCGATCAGCGTCACCAGTCCGTAGGCCGCCGGCCATCCGAGCGCCGCACCGAGCGCTTGGGCTGCGGGCACACCAATCACGGTGGCGACCGATAATCCCATACCA
>JAJUIX010000097.1 GCA_029267455.1 Enteractinococcus sp.
GAGCAATGAGTGGAGTTCGCGATTTTCGACCACTTGCAGCGGGAAAAGAAAAGAGCCTAATTCACTGGTATTTCAATGAACTAGGCTCTGAGCCCCCTGCCGGATTCGAACCGGCGACCCCCTGTTTACAAGACAGGTGCTCTGGCCAGCTGAGCTAAGGAGGCGTGGCTAACTAACCTCGGTCGTTGCAACCTTGGATAGTCTAGCCGAAATGGTCAGGAAACAAAAACCAACGAACGTCAACCAGTAGACTTTAATCTTCTAATTGTGATTCCGCCCAGGACTGGAATGATTCGCCACCGGAAGTGTTTTCATACTGTACGCCATCGACCCAAACGGAAGGTGTACCTGCGATGCCAGTTTCGACGGCTTTAGCGGTCGTGTAATTGACGAATGGCCGGTACGTATTATTGGAGACGCAATCATTAATGTCGGCGCCTATCTCTGAAGCGAGGTTCACCAGCTCGTCGTTGGATAGACCTGCACCCTGGTGGGTGTTGTAGCTGGCAAATACTTCGTGAATAAATTCGTTGGCGTGCTCCGGTGATTCTTCGGCGACACAGGCCATAGCGTTCGCCGCACGTGAGGAGTAATTCTCAGTTCCCGGGTTGTCCAGGAAGTTCACCATCCGGTATTCAATAGTGTGGCCGTCGTCGGCCAACTCATTGAGCGCGTCTGCGTTTTCGGCTTCGAATTGCGCACAGTAAACACAGTTGGCGTCGGCATAGATGATGATGTCGGCATTATCTGTCCCTGGTACTTCCGTTGGCATCTGACCGGCTGTATCAGGATCCGGCTCTTCGACCGTGGTGGCATCGACTTCATCTGGCGCGTCACCTTCAACCGGTTCGCCTTCTTCCAGCAGTAGACCACCAGCCTCGGTGGCAGAGGTTGGGGTTGGACCGGCATCGGGGATTGAGCGCGAAGAATTCATGAGGCTGACGATCACCACGATGGCTATCACAGCAACGATCACACCAACAATCGTCCACGTAATGGTGCGAGAGCGCCGCTTCTCAGCTGCCAACTGCTTAGCATGCGCCTGCCGTGCGTTATCACGTGAGCTACGGGCTGACTTATTATTGGCCATTATCCTTACCTAGGGTTGAAAGTTGTTAAATTTTTAACCAGTCAGAGTATACGTATGGTATCTGGACGAAGTCTGGATCCGTTACTGCTGTCCTTCGATCTCGGGATAGTCACCTTGGATAGTTGGTTCACCCGTGTCAGGATCGAAAACGATCTTCAACTCCAGGCGTTCTCCATCGATGGTGGTGACCTCAGCCTCGAGCTGATTGCCACGCCACTCATGTGGCTCTACTGCTTGGATTTGCGGATATTTGGCGATCGTGTTGGATTCCAAAACGCTGTGTTGATGGGATTGGCTTATCATTCCATACACGATTCCGAACACGCCCACCAGAATAGCGACCAGCCCTGCGATACTTTCAATACGGACATCCCGTGGGGCATCCGCTCGCTCGCCCCGACTATCGGTTCCCTCAAAACGCCCCGTCTCGCCTGACTGCCACGCGCTGAGCCGACGGTTACGCCACGCAGCATGCGCCAGAATCGCGGCGCCGGCTACTGCGAAGACGAAACCGACCCCAATAGCCAGCTGAGGCGTTTGCAAATCCAGAGGTTGAAACATATCTCCATTGTCTATGATTCGGACTCACTATGGGACTATTTCGCAAAGTTTTGAGTGATCAGGCTCCCACCTTGGGCGTGCGAGATGCCACATCGTTCCCCATCGCAGCAGAGTGTGATGAACTTAAGCATATGAAAATTGCTACATTTCGCCTACCACAAGAACGTGACGATCAACCTGGAGCTACCTTTGCCGCGGTGATTGTCGGTACCGATACGGATGAATCTGGAGCCGAATTCGCGACTCAAGCTGTCCGTCTAGAGGGTGTTACAGATGTCGGAGCTTATCTGACGATGCCGCCGACCGAGAGGCAACCGCTTGTCACTCAGGCATTAGATGCGGCACAAGAAGATGCTGCGAAGGTCATCGACGTCACCAATTTTACGTATGAGACCCTGATTCCGTATCCCTCGAAAGTCTTTTGCATCGGGCTCAATTACCGCAACCATATTTTAGAGACAGGCCTAGAGCTTCCCGAATATCCAACGGTGTTTGCCAAATACGGTCAGACCCTCACGGGAGCATTTAGCGAAATCGCTATCCCTGAGCTGGATCACCGGATGGACTACGAAGGCGAACTGGCGGTCATTATTGGAGTTCCCGGCAAGAACATTCCTGCTGCGAATGCTGAGAACTATATCGCTGGATATGCCATTAGTAATGACATCTCGCTACGGGGTATGCAAGGCCGCACAGACGAATGGACCCAGGGCAAAATCTTTGAAGCCACCACCCCGGTTGGCCCCTGGATGACCACCCCCGATGAATTCAAATCCGATGCGCAACTTGTAACCCTGGTCAACGGCGAGGTGCGCCAGAATGATTCAGTAGATGATCTGGTGTTTGGCGTCAACGAGCTGGTGGAATACCTCTCCAGCATGATCACCCTCCTACCGGGTGACATCATCTTGACCGGCACGCCGGGTGGCGTTGCACTGGCGATGCGTGATGAAAATGGTCGCCGCCCGTGGCTCAAACCCGGCGATATTGTCGAGACCCGAATCGAAGGACTCGGTGCACAGCGCAATGTCATCGTTTGATCGGATCGGTATCCTCGGCGCTGGTCGGGCTGGCACAGCGTTTGCTAGAGCTGCAGCGCGCGCCGGTCTCGACGTCCAAATTGCTTCCACACGGACGCCACGCCAGATGCGGTATCACTTACTTCAATACGCCCCGCAAGCGAAGGCTGTCTTAGCGGAAGACATTGCAGACGGCGTCGAGATAGTCATATTGGCCGTGCCGCAAGAGGACCTCGATGAGGTGGATCCAGATTGGGTGGCCAATCGGATTCTGGTTGATGCTACCAACCGATGGGAGGATGAACCTCTCCCTACTTGGTTCGAAGAAAGGCTAGCTGCTGGATTGAGCTCCTCAGAAGTGATCGCCGAACGATTTGTCGACGCCACCGTTGTCAAAGCGTTGAATCACATCTCGCATTGGGCAATGGATGCGCCTCGCTCAGATGAAGATCGTGCCGCTGTCGTTGCTTCCGATAATACCGAGGCAAGTGCCCGTGTCGCAGAACTCGTGTCAGCACTGGGCTTTGTCCCGGTGGTAGCTGACGACTTAGCGGCAGGACGGCATACTGAGCCTGGCACACCGTATTTCAATGTAGCTGCGACGTCGGAACAGCTCACCCGGCAATTATTGAGCTAAGCGATGCCAAATAAAAAGTGGATCAGTTCAAGACGAACTGATCCACTTTTTTCATAGAAATTTTAGAATGCTGCGGGTTCTTCCCAAAGATTCAACGAGGTACCGATGTTGTTCTCTACCGCGTAGTTGTAGATATCGTGGGCCCAGGCCACGTCTTCTACTGGCATGCCCCCGATGGAGTAGATAATGATTTCGTCATCGGATTTGCGGCCTTCAACTCGTCCGGCGGCGATATCACCCATCTGCTGCATATCTTCACGCGGGAAATGACCCTCGTGCTGGAGTTTCAGCATCCGTGAACCGATAATTCCGATCTGATCATAAGCAACCTGGGTAGTGTACTCATGGTGCCACTCGTCGTAGAGGCCCATGTAGTCCACGACCTTGCGCGTATTGATGAGGAAGTCGTCATCAAAGTGCGTGGCTCCAGGTGCGATCACAAGGGTGCCTGGGGACAGCCATTCGCCATTGACCTGTGGGAAGTCTTGCGAACCGTTAGGCGAAGCGTTGGCACCAGTAATCAGAACTTCGACGTTTTCCACGGCCTCTTTTTCACTGTCGACAATAGTGACCGATTCGAGCTGTGGATGTGCTTCACGGATCTGTGCGGCCGAACGTTCTGTGGAGTCTTTTGAGCGCCCCTTGATCTTGACGTGTTTGACACCTTCACGCTGGGTCAAGACACCTTTGAGAGTCTTCTGGGACATAACACCTGGACCGATAATTCCTACGGTTTCGACATTGTCCACGGCCAGATGTTTTGTACCAACGTTAGGAACGGAGGCGGTGCGGTATGCAGACAGCAGGTTGGCCGACATCACGGCCTTTGGTGCGCCAGTATCAGTATCGTTGAGTACGAACAAGTGGATAGAACGTGGCATACCGTATTTACGGTTCTCAATGTTTGAACCGTACCATTTCACACCTGTCGCACGGAACCTACCGCCGAGATAAGCGGGCATAGCCATGAAACGACGATCGATATCGTCCTTTGGCATACCTTCGTGTTGAGGATTTTTCGGGAAGGAAATCATCGCACCATGAGAGTCCCCGCGGTCACCGGCCATCATATAGTCACCATCGGCAAGCAGTACAAGAGCCTCTTCCATGACATCAATGCAACGAGCAATGTCGGTGACCCCCGCCTCTATCATCTCCGGCTCGTTCATGTAGAGGAAATCAATGCGTTTATCCAATTCAGGATTCCTTCCTTAAATACTTCAATCCGTAAGGATTATGACTCCACAGTGAAGTATGGCATAAGAAGGTAGGCGACTTACCAATTTAACTGCCTTGACTAGGATAATCTTTCTTACACTCCGAAAGATAGTTTTGATTTTCGAAACATCAAAAACTCACGCAACGCAATTTTTAGGACCTAGCACACCCGATAGAACGAAGCTCGTTGGCGCACTCTACCGTTGTAAGTCAGGAACCCCTGCTCCGACGCATCCGATAGCGCCGTTGAAGATCTTCAAAATATTGCGGGGTCCCGGGTTCCGGCGTCCCATGGTCCACCTCCGAGGGAGCATCCTCGTCAACGGAAGGCCACTCTGCTGGGTCAATGTCGTCGCGCAATTCCTTATCAGATCGAAGCAACGGCTCGCGTGCCATCTCCACATGTTCAAGCCCCGCCTCATAGAAGGGCTCACCCACTGTTTCGAGGCCGAAGGTGTGGTACCACTCCTGAAGATGGGACTGGGCATGCATCGTCAATCGTTGATCAGGATAGTAGGCCATAACGGCTCGTATGAGCGCGCTAGCCAAACCGTGGCCTCTAAATGGCTTATCAGTAGCCACGCGCCCAATGGACAAGGTGTGCGGATTCTCTTTTAGAACGCGCAGTGTGGAGACGGGAACACCTTCGATTTGGATCCACCAGATCTGGGTCGTGGGCTCAAGGTCTCGACCGTCGAGTTCTTCCACACTGGTTATGCCTTGCTCCATGACGTAGACACGATTCCGCAATCGTGCGATATTGTATGCGGTTTCGTGTCGCATCTGGGTCCAGTGAGCGTTTTGGATTTCGACCATGGAAACATTCTAGAGCAAGAGTGGTACTCCCCAGCAACAAAATAGGCAACCAAGAGAAAGCAGGTTGCTAGAAAGGTGTGTTAATGGGGTAGGGCCCCGGGCCACCCTGGTGGGGGTGGGCCCGGGGCCCGGAAAACGTGTGTGCGGCGGTGTCCTACTCTCCCACACCCTCCCGGGTGCAGTACCATCGGCGCTGTGGGGCTTAGCTTCCGGGTTCGGAATGGGACCGGGCGTTTCCCCCACGCTAAAACCACCGCAACCCTATATCACCACCGGCAGGCGCCGGTGGGAAACCTCTGGGGTCACGACCTGGTGTCATGGCCTATGAAC
>JAJUIX010000210.1 GCA_029267455.1 Enteractinococcus sp.
GCGACCAACTTGGGCGAGGCCCTGCGTCGGATCACCGAAGGCGCGGCCATGATCCGCTCCAAGGGTGAGGCCGGCACCGGTGACGTGTCCGAAGCCGTCAAGCACCTGCGCACGCTGAACTCCGAGATCGCCGCGTTGAGGGCGAAGGATGACAACGAGCTTTTCGTCGCCGCTAAAGAGCTTCAGGCGCCATACGAGCTTGTGAAACAGGTAGCGAAAGAAGGTAAGCTGCCAGTGGGCCTATTTACCGCCGGTGGCATTGCAACGCCGGCCGATGCGGCCATGATGATGCAGATGGGCGCCGATGGCGTCTTCGTCGGCTCCGGGATCTTCCATTCCGATAACCCGACGGCTCGCGCCCAAGCCATCGTCACTGCTGTCCGGAATTACAACGACCCGCAGGCGATTGCCGATGCATCTCGAGGTATCGGTGACGCCATGGTGGGGCTAAACGTATCCGATATTCCGGCCCCGCATCGTCTCGCAGAACGCGGCTGGTAGTACAACGTATGTAGGAGGAACAGTTGGCAGATCGCAGCACCGGTATTTCTCTCACCGGTGTGTTGTTGGTAGTGGCGGCAACGATGGCGCTTCCGCTCGGCGCAACGGTTGCGACCCAACTGTTCCCCGTCGGTGGGGCCTGGGGTGTGACGACGGTTCGTCTGCTTTTGGCCTCTGTACTTCTCTTGCTGATCGCCCGGCCCACTCCGTGGCGATGGAGTGCGGCTGCATGGCGCGACGTCGTACTGTTTGGCATCAGTCTGGCAGGACTGAACGGGTTCTTCTTCGCCGCTGTCGAGCGCATTCCGCTCGGTGTAGCGGTGGCCATAGAATTCGTCGGGCCATTGGCCTTAGCGGTGATCTTATCGACCAACCGGCGAGATCTCATCTGGATTGGGATGGCCGGAATCGGGCTTGTCGTCCTGGGTATCGAGTCCTTGACCGGGGATGTTTCTTTTGATGTGCTCGGGATCGTGTATGCTGCGCTGGCGGGTCTATCGTGGGCGTTTTATATCCTGTTGAGTGTGCGAGTCGGGCGGCGCTTGCCGGGGGTTGAAGGCCTGCCAATGGCGACGCTGGTGGCCGCGCTGGTTATTCTGCCCCTTGGATTCATCGGGCTGGTCGAGCTCATTGCTGCGCCAGAGATGTACTGGTTGGCCCTTGCCATGGCCCTATTGTCTACCGTCATTCCGGTCTCTTTCGAAATGGCCGCGCTTCGCCGACTGCGACGCAACACCTTCTCCATTCTATTAAGTCTTGAGCCGGTGTTTGCTGCGCTGATCGGCTGGGTGTTCTTGGGCCAGACGTTTGGTGTGCTGCGGGGTCTAGCGATTCTGTTGATTGTTGGTGCAACGATTGGTATCACTATCAGCACCGCACGGTTGAGTTCTGAAGTCGTTGAGCAACACGACGCGCGCAAACTCCAGGAGGGTGAAGAGGACCATACCGCAGCAACCGGATGAGGAGAACCCGTCGCTACGCACTTTCATGTACGTGAGGTATATCACAGCAAAGGTGCTGGTCAGTGTGGAAACCATGGCTGACGGATCGAAAAATGCTCAACCTTAATGTCACAGAATGATTACATTCTGATCAAGAATGGATTGCAAAAACTTCAATGTTAAATCAGAGTAACCATGAACAGCCGCATGGGCATGCGACGGGGGTCTCGAGACCGAAAGTTCGGTAAGTTTCACGAGGTGACGTCTAGCTTTTGATCCATACGTTTCATGTCTAAGCTAACCGTTATGCAGAAAACCCGCTCTAGTTTTCGAGTGCAAAAATCAGCGCTTGTAGCCGCCGGACTCGGCTGCCTCGCGCTGAGTTTCGCGTCTTCGAATGCTGTAGCGGTAGCCGACGAAGGTCAAGACGAACCCGAGCAGTCATACTGTCTGCACTTCGGCACCAATGCGATCTCTGAAGGACAACAAAAAGCGTTCGGCGCTGATGCTGAGCAGACAACTGAACCGGAAGATTCCGACTCCGACGCACCGGTTCTCCAAGACACGCCAGCTGATTCGTTGCGTGTCGCCACGTATGACGCGAACCTCAGCCGTGACAGCGCCGGCGACCTCTTCGAAGAACTCTCATCCCCGGGTGCCGAAGACGCAACCGAAGTTGCACGTATCATCCAAACCGTCCGTCCCGACGTGTTGGTGCTGACCGGGATTGATGTCGACGCCGGCGATCATGTGGCAGAAGCTTTCAATGCGAATTACCTTGCCGTGGGTGGGGAAGAGCACACCGGCCTGACCTATCCCTATAGCTATACCGCCCAGTCAAATGCGGGCGTAGAGTCCGGTGCTGATCTTGACCGCAACGGCACCATCGGTGACCCGGGTGATGCCCTCGGATTCGGTGACTTCCCCGGCCAGTCGTCCATGATCGTGTATTCGAAATACCCGCTCGCTGACGACAAGATTCGAGACTTCACCGCCCTGCCGTGGAAGTCCATGCCGGATAACAACATTCCAGAAGACGTCACCGATCTGGAACGAGATATTTTGCCCCTGGCCTCCGTATCCCACTGGGATATTCCCGTAGAAGTAGATGGCGAAGTGCTCCACGTGCTGGCGACATCTGCCGCAGATGCTTCAAAGAGCCCGCACGGTCAGGCCCGCAACCAAGATCAAATCCGGTTCTGGGAAGATTACCTTGATCCAGAGACCGAATACATCCGTGACCAGCGCGGAAAGCAGGCCCCGTTGCCCGAGGATGCCTCATTCGTGCTCGCTGGTTCGTTGAAAGCTGACCCCACTGGTAAAGGTCCAGCTGACCCCTCCGCTATTACCAGCTTGCTTCAATCCGATGACATCGTTGACCCGGAACCGGCCCGGACCATCACCGCAAGCGCATTGGGCCGCGGTGTCTTCCCGGATAGCCCCGAAGCGCAACACCACACGGCCCCAACGCCTACAGATGACCATGAAACCTACCGTGCCGACTACGTCTTGTTGAGCTCGGATCTTGAAGTCACCGATTCCGGGGTCCTCGAAACCGGGCCC
>JAJUIX010000276.1 GCA_029267455.1 Enteractinococcus sp.
ATCGACATCGCCACCACCTACGGCGGTAATGTGGGCATGGCGTTCCAACTTGCCGACGACATTATTGACGTGACCAGCCCCTCGGATACCTCCGGAAAGGTACAGGGCACGGACTTGAAAGAAGGCGTGGAGACCCTGCCGATTCTCCTGCTTCGTGAGGCTGCAGTTCAAGGCGATGCTGACGCCGTCGAAGCATTAAAACTTGTTGATGGCCCACTGGATACTGACGAGCAAGTGGAAGTGGCGGTTCAGGCGGTTGCCTCGCACCCGGTGATCGAACGAGCCTGGGAAATGACTCGCCAGTGGGCAGATAAAGCCATTGCAGCCCTGGAGGGGTTGGACGATTCGCCGGTCAAGACCGCGTTGAAACTCTTTGCTCAGTACGTGGTCTCGCGCGACGCCTAATTTTGGTCGGGAAGAAATGTATTGGCCGCGTTGAGCGTGGCTTTAATATCCTGAGCAATCTCGGCTCGAACGGCCGCATCGACGGGCTGACGTAACTGCCGGTAGAGCATATCGTCGGCATACCGTGCAAACACATGCAGGTGATAGTGCCACACGTGCTGGTTGCCCGATGGTTCATTGTGCTGGCGGGTTGAGATACCCTCCGGGTTCCAGGCGCGCTTCATGGCAAAGGCCACTTCGCGCACCATCAGCGCGATCCGCATCAGAATCCGATCCGGTAGATGGTAGAGCGCTTCGTAGTGTTCGGCAGGGCAGATCATGACGTGACCGGGGTGCGGGCCGAAGCCATCCGCTGCGGTGAAAACAATCAGCTCGTCGTCCTGATAAATCACATCGGAAAGCTCGCAGCGGTTATTCGGGTCCGCCACATCACCGTTGACCAGTCCACAAAAGGGGCACACATACCCCGCGGGGGCGTGCGATTGAATGGACGGGGGAGTGGGGTGCGGTCCGTGGCCGGTATTGTCAGTCAAGGTCGTCCTCCGAGTAGTTCCAGGTCAAGATGTCCGTGATGAATTCTGAGACCGTCGAGTCGATGGGTTTCCATTGACCGGCGCCCTCTGGTTCATCGGCCCCCACAGTGCGGCGGTACACGATGGGATCGGGTAACGATACTTGATCCAGCGGTACGCCCCAAGCTGTCGATTCATGGGCATCTTCTATAAACATCACCATGTTGTCACGAATTTCTAGCTCATCGGGGTCAAAGAAGAAATGATTCGTCTCCATCATCTCTGAGACGCCCAAGGCTAAATAAAATTCCTGCAGCGACAAGGGTGCAAGATGCGCCACCGTCGGCTCAGTGCCCACGTCTTTGAGTTGTTGTGCAGCGACTGACTGTTGCACGTGTTCTTGTAGCTCGGCGGGGTCCATGCCGTCGGAAGAGCTCCACGGACGATTCAGGAGTTTGGATACCAACCCTTGATATGCGGGATAAAATACCGGTGTATTGCGTCGAGCCATGGGCCCTAGTCTAGTCGTCATTCCTATCACAGCTACTGTTGCTTACCGCTGAATTCATAGCTGACAACCAGGATTAGGCGATACGGTGATTACGTAATTAACATTGCAACTACTTGTGTCGTCATAAAACAAAGGGAATTTCGTGTCCGAAACTATGCATCGTCCACTGCGGATCGCCAT
>JAJUIX010000085.1 GCA_029267455.1 Enteractinococcus sp.
ACACCCCTCTACCTCTTCATCCTGCATAAAACCTGGATTTTCTGGATGATTTCTTGTGGTTCACTACCAATGAAATTGTGGTCGAAGTTACACACGATATATAGCCGGCACTGACTGGTCTGTTGTTGTGTCGTTTAGGAGAAGTGCCCACAGGCTCATCGGTAGCTTCTATAAGGGCATTATCGAAATTTTCGGGGGTCATCCCCCTCAAAATGTTGAGCCCATTTTGAGTCTCGAATCGTTCAATACCTGACCGCTCATCAACAGTCGATCGATACCTGTTGGGGCCGGAAGGGCGGTTTCCAACTGGCAAAAAATAGCTAACACGCTAAAGTTGGACAGGTCAAGCTAGCTCGCGAGCCGACAAAACGGCCCGAGTACGGCATAGAAAGCAAGGCTGGGATGACCCGTGTAATGGCGGGGGAAGAAGCCGCTTTGTAAGTTTCAACCGAGACTGTCTGACCGCGTCAAGAACCGCAAACTTGATGCGGTTATTAGTGATTGCATTTTTGCGATATGAACTTTGCGCCGCAGAACGATGGAGGTACGTGCGACAACTGCGCCACTAACTTGCACTGACACCAATCCTGAGGACTGGAGGAATTTTTTGAAGACTGATACAACGGCAGACCTAACGGGGAATCCACCCAGAAAATGGACGGGTGGCATTGTCATCACGGTTTCGACCCTGCTGGCATTTTCGTATGGATTGCAGATGTATGTAGTTGTGCCCGCCTACCCGATCATGACTGAAGAATTTGGGTTGAGTTACTCGCAGGTCGGGCTGATGGTATCGCTCTGGTTTCTGGGTTATGCGCTCGCGCACGTACCTGCGGGTTTTGCAGCAGCTGCTTGGGGTCTGAAACGAGTCGCCGTCTGGGGTGGTCTGATCACGGCCATCTCTAGCGGTCTGATCGCACTGTCAAGTTCGTACGGACTCATGTTGACCGCCCGATTTATCGGGGGTCTTGGCATGTCCATGGTCGTGGCCGCAATTTTTCCGCTGGGCAACTACTGGTCCAAGCCTGAAAACGGCAAACTGGTCGCCGGTATCCTCAACGGTCTTGGACTTACCGGTGGATCTGCGGCAGGTCTCTACGTCTGGACTTTCCTCATGCAATCCATGGGCTGGAGGGAAAGTCTATGGATAGCCACTGCGATCGGTATCGCGATCGCACTTGCAGCCGCAGTCTTTATTCAAATTCCAGAACACATGGATGAACTCGAAGGCAATGAGTTCAGCTGGACCAACACCGTCAAGGTGCTCAAGTCCAAGACGATGTGGGGTATCGGAATCGTCAGTGTTGCTGCCTATGGTGCTTTCTTTACCGCCTCGCAGCTGGCTCCAGGTTTTGCTGAATCCGAGCACGGTTTCAGCGCCGCTAATGCTAGCCTCTTGGGGCTTGTCATGCTTCTGATCGGTATTCCCGGTTCGATCATCGGCGGGATCTTTGCCGACCGTGCGAAAAAATTCCTGTCTACCCTGTGGATCCCCGCCGCCGTCATCGTCGTGCTGCTGGCCCTGGTCCCACTGGTCAACAGTGTCCTGCTGTGGGTAGTACTGAGCTTGGTGGGTATCTTCGGCATGATGTACCTTTCCCCAGCAAGCGTCTCGCCAAGTGAATACCCAGAAGAAGTCCCGAGCCAGGATTTCGCAACAGCTCTGGGCTTGGTGCTTACCCTTGGCAATATGGGTGCTGTGATTTTCCCATACGTCTACACGATGGGTACCCAGATGGGTAGCTCCGCTATCGGTTGGTGGCTGATTGCCGGTCTATCTGCACTCAGTTTGTTGAGCATTCGGATGGCCAAAGAATCTCGTGTTCCGCACCCTGAAGCAAGCATCGAAGAGGCACTGAGCGAACAACCCGTTCAGAGCCAAGTGACCGCCTAGAACCAGAACGCTTCAGCCTTCAAGGGCGTGATCCCAGCATCCTGGGGTCATGCCCTTGATTTGTCCTCAGGGGTCCGAGGTCATCGACGATTACTCCTCGTGAACCTGAGAATTGTATGCCACGCAAAAACCATTGAGGTACACAATCCCCTCGCATAAGCTATCCTCAAAGCCGAACGGCCCCAAACGTCCCGGCGGCGTAAAGCCAGCGGTAACGCACAGTGATGGAGGCAAGTGGTGGTTCAGCATGATCCTGCAAGCAAAGTCACCGGCGATCACGACCGGCGAGCTCCGGCAGAACAAGAACTATCGGAGGGGATGAAAGCGCGAGCGGTTGGTCGCAGCGAATGGCGTCGAAAGATTTTCGGGCTCGTAGGCGGGCCGGTCGCAGCCGTCTTGGTGTATGTCATCATGCCGGCCGATCTTGCGCTCTGGCCCAAATTGACTGCTGCCACCGCCGTGTTGATGGCGATTTGGTGGATGAGCGAGGCCATTCCTATCCCTGCTACCGCTTTATTGCCGCTCATTATCTTCCCCCTGCTGGTACCCGCGGAAGAATCCGATGGCGGAGTAACCGTCACAGACGTCGGGGCGAACTATGGCAACGACATCATCTTCTTATTCATGGGCGGGTTCTTACTGGCGCTAGCGATGCAGCGGTGGAATCTGCACCGACGCATCGCGCTCCTCGTATTACGGGGTATGGGTTCCAATACCACTGCACTCGTAGCTGGCTTCATGATTGCCACGGGCTTCTTATCAATGTGGGTTTCGAATACGGCAACAGCCGTGATGATGTTGCCCATCGGGATATCGGTCCTGTTATTGGTCAAAAAGGTCTCCGATCATGAGGATACGGCTGATGTCGTCGCCAAAGGCAGTGAGACGGAAGCGACCGAGCAGGAAGTTGCTGAAGTCGCTGATACGAACTTTGGTACTGCACTCATGCTGGCCATAGCCTATGCCGCTTCGATTGGGTCGTTGGGCACTATCATTGGCACCCCACCTAATGCCCTACTGGCCGCACACATGTCAGCCAACCACGACCTGGAGCTTGGCTTCGGCCGGTGGATGGTAGTCGGGGTACCCCTATCTATTCTGCTGATGGTCGGAGCTTGGTTTATTCTGACCAAGGTCATGTTCAAACCTGAGATAAAGAACATCCCCGGCGGTGCAGAAATGATCCGCACAGAATGGGACAAATTGGGCCCCATGTCAATGGGTGAACGGTCTGTGCTCATCGCGTTCATCGTCGCGGCAGTGTCTTGGATTTCAGTGCCGCTGGTTTCGGAGTATGTTTTTGGACTCGAAGAGCCCGTCATCTCTGACTCCGGGATCGCCATGATCATAGGTGTCGCCTTGTTTATCCTTCCTGGCGGAGCAAAGCAGGGCGTGCGACTGCTGGATTGGGATACGGCACTGAAACTTCCGTGGGGCGTCCTCATCCTCTTTGGCGGTGGTCTGGCGCTGTCAGCACAGTTCTCCGATTCGGGCCTCTCCGAGTGGCTGGGTACCCAGGTCGAAGGGCTGGCCGGCATTCCAGTCTGGATCATGGTTGCCATAGCGACCGTGGGCATTCTGCTCTTGACAGAGATGACCTCCAATACCGCGACCGCGGCCACATTCTTGCCAGTGGCCTCGGGCGTCGCCATGGGTACCGGGATAGAACCACTGATGCTGACGGCACCGGTGGCCCTGGCAGCAACCTGTGCCTTCATGCTGCCGGTGGCGACCCCACCGAACGCCATTGCCTTCGGTTCGGGGTATGTCACCATCGGGCAAATGGTCAAAGGCGGGGCGCTCCTTAATATCCTGGCAGCCATCCTGATTACGCTGACGGCAATGACCCTACTGGTATGGGTCTTTGGTATTGCCTATTAATGCTCTCGAGAGGCCTCCATCCCGGCGACCAGATAAACTCAACGTCACATGACACAGACTTCTTCCAGTGACACCGTGCTTGATCGCGTGCTGCGCATCCTGTCTGCTTTTGATGCGCGACGTCGGCAATTAACCGTGGCCGAATTATCACAATTAGCAGACATCCCGCTGGCCACAACGTATCGCCTGGTCAATCAACTCGCGAAAGAAAATATTCTCACCCGCTATCCCAACGGCAACATCGGGTTGGGTATACGCCTATGGGAATTGGCTGCTCGTTCATCTCCTGCCGTGAGCCTGCGAACTGCAGCGATGCCCTTTCTTGATGATGTGCAGTCGATCTTTCGCCAGCACACACAACTCTCCGTTCTAGATGATCACGAACTCTTAGTGGTGGAACGGTTATCATCGCGGAATTCAGTGGTGAATCAAGCCACGGTCGCCACCCGTATGCCCATTCACACGGTTTCGATGGGATTAGTGCAACTCGCCTTCCAGCCGCAGTACATTATTGACGATTATTTTGCGCTGTATCCCGAAGCAACAGACATGTCCTATCCGGGCACAGGCAGTATCACGGACACATTAGCCAAGATCCAGCGGGACGGTTTTGCAATGTTAGACGGCATGCTCGATGACGGGACCACGGGGGCTGCGGTGCCAGTGTTCGACAAACCCACCGGACGCAAGCGAGTTGCTATCGCTGCGATTTCTGTCGTCATCCCCGAAGATTTTGAATCGCGATCGGCTGTCGTACCGGTCCTCATGGCCGCTTCTCGGGGACTCACACGCGCTTTGCATCCGACCGCAGAACCCGGGTAATTCTCATTTAATGAGAATCGAGTGGCGCACACCACCGTTTATGTCCGACACTTGAGACAGCATTACACCTTCCGAGGCAATCGACAGGAGCTGGAGTGACAAAAACAGAAACCACCCAGGTGGGTATCGTTGGAGGCGGGCCAGCCGGACTCATGTTGTCCCACCTACTGGCACGTGCCGGTATCGACAATATCGTCCTTGAAACCCGTGACCATGAGACCATCAAGAACACCCACCGCGCGGGCATTTTAGAAACCGGCTCTGTTGAGCTGTTGACAGATTACGGTGTGGATTCTCGTATTCACGAGCTCGGTTTTGAACACGAAGGGATCGATCTTCGTTTCGACGGCGTCTCCCACCGCATTAACTTTAAAGAACTCGTCGACGCTTCGGTATGGCTCTACCCGCAGAACGAGGTGTTCGTGGATCTTGCCGCCGCCCGCGCTCGCGATGGCGGCGATGTCCGGTATGAACACACCGTCACCGGGGTAGAAGACGTTGAAACGGACGCGCCAAAGGTTCACTTTACCGATGCCGAAGGCAATCCCGGTGTCATTCAGGCCGAGATCCTGGTCGGTACGGACGGCTCACGGTCATTCTGCCGACGGGCCATCCCATCAGAGACCCGTCAAGAACACAAGATCGAATACCCTTTCGCCTGGTTCGGTATTCTCACCGAGGCCCCACCAAGCGCAGAAGAACTCGTCTATACCAACTCACCGCGTGGCTTCGCACTGATCTCGCAGCGCAACGAAACGGTACAGCGCCACTACTTCCAGTGTGATCCCAACGAGGACCCGGACAACTGGACCGAAGACCAAATCTGGGAAGAACTCCAGGCCCGTGTTGACGGCCCGGATGGGTTTACCCTCAAGCGCGGTCCGATCTTTGAAAAGACCGTGTTGAAGTTCCGCTCCTTCGTTGCCGAACCGATGCGCTGGGGCAATCTCTTCCTGGCCGGGGATGCTGGCCACACTGTCCCGCCCACCGGAGCCAAGGGACTCAACCTGGCATTGGCGGATGTCAAAGTGCTGTTCTCCGCACTCGAGCAATACTTTAAAAACAACAACGTCGACGGCCTCGACAATTACTCTGCCACAGCCTTGAAACGTGTGTGGAAAGCACAAAACTTTTCCTACTGGATGACCAGCATGCTCCACACCCGCAAGGACGCCACCTCATTCGAGACGCGCCGGGCCCTTGGTGAGCTGCACACCGTCGTCGGATCAAAATATGGCCAACAATATCTCGCCGAGTCCTACTGCGGCTGGCCACACGAATAACCGCCCCACCATGACGAAAGGAATGTGAAGTGTCTGAGCAACAAGACCGCCTGGATCCGCTGG
>JAJUIX010000043.1 GCA_029267455.1 Enteractinococcus sp.
GGCGTTCGCTTAGACGGTCCCGAAGCCGTCGACGTCTTTTATGACGGTACCAACCTCGAAGTACTCGGAACCCCAAAGATCGGAAATTACGCGGTTTCGGGTGCCGGTTGTACGTTAGCCGCCGCGGTGGCCGCCGAATTAGCCAAGGGCCGTTCCGAGTGGGAAGCAGCCGAACGTGCCAAAGACTTTGTCACCGCCGGTATCCGTCAGCGGATGGAAGTTTCCCGTCCCTTTGACGTGATGTGGCAGGGCGGTTTACGCAAGCAAGCCTAAGCGTTACTGCAGCGTCTCGATGGGCCGCTGGTCACGGCGTAACGGATGATCCGCTGGAATCTGTACCAGCACGATCTGCACTCCGTCGGGATCAGCGATCCAGGCTTCTTGGAGTCCCCATGGTTCCGTGCGCGGTTCGCGCAGCAGCGTCACCCCGAGTTGGCTGAGACGGTGATATTCGGCGACGACGTCGCGCACTTGCAACCATAACGACATCAACGAGGCTCCGGTCGCCTCCGATGAGGTCGCATGACCGGAAACCTCGAGCAGCCCATTGCCCATGAAGTACACCGCACTGGGATGATCGGGCGGGCCGAACTCCCGATATACCGCCAGTCCGAGCGTTTGGCCGTAAAATTCGTGGCTGCGTGCCGGATTGGTTGGGCGCAGCAGGATGCGTCCACTCAAAATATCCACTCGTGCTCCATTCAGATGAAGTCGCGGGGGATCGTCTTATCCCAGGTCTTTGCCGCCACTCGGATTTCTCCCTCGTAGGCGTCAAGTTCAGCGTACACGTGGAAGGCTTCTGGCGTGGAGGTCAGCACGGTTTTTGTGTACGTAAACACCGAGAGATCATCGCGCTGAAATCCCATGATCCAGTCGGTTTCGCCGCGCACCGAATTCGGGTCGGTGCCCTGGAACGTGTAGCGCTCTACGGCACGTCGAGTGAGATCGACGTCGATCTCTGGTATCCGCACCACGCCGAGGTCTTTCACGACTTCTAACTTGCCGGTCAGCTCCACAAGATTTTGACTTACCGTCCAGTCCTGTTCTCCGGGCTCGAGTTGGATCGGCTGGATCGGCTCAGCACCCTCTGGAGGCTCAAAGACCGGAATGAGCTCGGGATGTTCGTCGTCATCTTGGGGCCGTTCCGGCAGAATCAACGCGGAGGCATTCGGGTCAATCGTCAGACGCACCGGGTAGGGCGAGGGCCAGGCCACCGGCCAGTATGACGTCGATATTGCAACCCGCAACCGGTGGCCGGCGGGAAATGACTGTGCTAAACCATTGAGTTGCACACGGTACGTGCGGAACTCACCGGGTGTAAGTGGTTGCGGGTCATCAGAACCGTGAAAATGGGTGAGATTCAGTAATCCGTAGCTGACGCGAGTTGCGGCATCATCAGGTGCCACATCGGACAGGCGTACCGCGACCATGGCGACCGGTTGGTCTGCGGCCATGGTCAGTTCAACGACCGGTTGGCCTAGCAGTTCGAGCCGTTTGGGAAGCGGGTCGGTATCGAAAATCAGCGACCCGCCGTCTTCTTCACGTTGGTCGTAGGGCATGTCTGGCGGGGCGTTATACGAGCACCATTTGCCCGCGAACTGCCCAACCGAAAGCGGAGATTGCACCGTCATGGTCGGCACGGCCGGCAGCGCGTCGCGGTCCGTATCGGGAGCGAGTATACGACGACGGGCCAGTGGGTAGCGAGTTTCGGGGATCCGCGGGCTGGGCCAGGAGCGCTCCCCTACCCAGCGTCCGGGACGGTTTTCATAGGTGGTCGCCGGTTTGACGGGGTCTTGCATCCAGATGGCCAACTGTGGCCCGTCCATCGCGCCGTTATCGGTGCAGTCTTTGAGCCAGTAGTCCCACCATGCCACCACTTCTTGCAGAAATCCGATGGCCGGGCCGGGTTGGCCCAGGTGCGGATATTTGTGGCTCCACGGCCCAATCAGCCCTCGCCGGGGCACGTCCAGACCTTTCAACAGCCGGAAGACCGCATTCGAGTAGCCATCGGCCCAGCCACTTGCCGCAAAGACCGGAACTTTTACATCCGAGTAGTCTTCGTTGATGGAACCATGGCGCCAGTAGTCGTCTTTGCGCTGGTGTTGTAACCAGTTTTCGAGCCACAGGCCTGAGTGGTCTAGGCGCTCATGCCACAGCTCGCGCCACCGCTCCCCTACAATTTCTGGGTCCGGTGGCGCCGAGTTATACGCAAACATGGTGGATGCCCACGACAAATTGTCA
Organism: Enteractinococcus sp.; assembly: GCA_029267455.1. Taxonomy (GTDB): domain Bacteria; phylum Actinomycetota; class Actinomycetes; order Actinomycetales; family Micrococcaceae; genus Yaniella. The sequence continues at coordinate 2,242 of JAJUIX010000043.1, forward strand.
GTGAGGAGGCACCCGCCCATGTAGTGGACATCGTCGGTATAGCGGTCGTCGGTCGAGCACACGGTGACGACGGCGCCCAGACTTTCTGGTTGGCGGGCAGCAACCTGCAGCCCGTTGAATCCGCCCCAGGAGATGCCCATAATCCCGGTACGACCGCTGCACCAGGGTTGTGCTGCCAGCCAGGCCAGGACCTCTTCGACGTCTTGGAGTTCTTGTTCCAGATATTCATCGGTCAGCACACCGTCTGAATCCCCACTGCCACGTAAATCAACGCGAAGACACGCGTAACCGTGCCCGGCCATGTAGGGGTGGTGGATCGAGTCGCGCACGGCGGTCAGGTCTCGCTTGCGGTACGGGATCATTTCTACGATCCCCGGAACCGGGTTGTCGATGGCGTCTGCCGGTTTCCACAGACGCGCGGCCAATCGAGTCCCGTCGGACATCGGGATCCACAGGTGTTCCGTTTCTTCGATCGGATTTGGCAGGGTGGTCAGTGTTCGCATGAGGGTCCTAAACGTCTTCGATGTCGAATTTCAGGGACTTTATGCAGGTGTTGTACAGGTCGATGGTCTCCTCATCGCTTTGTCCGGTGGTGTAAACGGTAGATAGCATATAACTGTAGCTGTCTTGGCCAAAATTATCCGATAAGCGTTGTCCTTCTTCCACTTCAAGTTTGATGATGGTGCCCGGATAGCGTTGTTCAAGGTCGGCGATTTCATCTGGGGTGGGGACGCGGTGCACAATGCCATCGGAGAAACGCCGGTGCATCCATTTCGAGGCAGTCGCAAAATAGCCTTGATCGACGGGTTGGCGAGGTTCGCGGCCCAGGGCAAGGTCGATCATTTGGGCGTGATTCGTGAGCCCGTCAACGTAGCGGAATAGGGGCGCATGTGACTGGGAATGACGGGTGTTCACTTCCAACAGGTTGAGGTCGTCTGTTTCCGGATCCCAGAAGTACTCGACGTTGAATGTGGTGTGGTTCAGCCCTAGTCCGACGATGACCGTCCGAGTCACTGAGCGAATGCGCTGTTGGACTTCAAGGGGCAGCTGCGAAGGGTATCTATAGCGTAGAAAACTCGGGGCGTTCTCGTAGGGTAATGAATCAACAATCCCGGTCAGGTGCACCTCGTTGTTATGACAGTAGCCTTCAATTGTGCACTGATGGCCGACGGCGGCTTCCTCCACCATGTAGGCGTTACCGGGGATACCCGCTATGTCTTCGGGTAGGTCGAGGCGTGCCAGGATGTGATCGAATGCAGGTCCAACGCGTTCCGGGGATTCACGGCGTTTGGCTAACACGGCTTGAAGCTCCCCATCGGAGGTGACCCGGTACGCACCCTCGGAGGAAAATGATTTGATGGGTTTGGCCCATGCCGGATACGACATGTGTTCCGGAAGTGTGGCGGCGGGGTCGTGCATGTCTAGCAGACCAAATTTCGGGTATTCGTCAATGAGCCGTTGTTGTTCCAACCGGCTCCAATATTTATGTTCGCACTTGACAGTTGCCAATAGGTCTTTAGAAGGCAATCCGTAGCGCTTGCACAGGATGGGGATCATCATGCTGACGGGAAAGTCCCAATACCCGACGATGCCGTCTATGGAACCGTCGAAGGTATCGAGCCGCTCTTGGGCTTTGTCCAGCAGCGCTTTCAAATCGATGGTTCCGGACTGCAGTTCTTTAATCGTCATGAGTCCGTAGAATTTATAGTCGTGGGCATCAGGGAGGGTCGCCAGTTCCGCTACGCCCAGCGCATCCAGCCCGAGGATAAAAATATTGTATGGCATGAGGCGTCTCCTACTGCGCTGAACGATGCATTGCACAGGCATCTTGCGCGTCAATCTAACACAGCTGCCTTGTGAGACAACCCCCGGCGATCTGGAAATTTGCTGAGAGTCAGCCGAGAGAGCACCCACGTGGGACCCCAGTTGCAGTGTTTTGTGCGGTGCTGTTCAACATCTGCGCGAAGAAAACGTCCGGCCGAAAAAATCGACCGGACGTTGCACGGAAACTCATGTTGCGGTGAGGATTTAACCGCCGCTGCCAAGCCCTGGGGCTTCCTGTTCTTCTTCCTCAGGCTGTGGCTCTTCAGCAGGTTCTTGGACGGTTTCAGCTTCTTGTTGTTCTTGCTGTTCTGGTTCAGCAGGCGGTTCCTCGGCCGGATCTTCGGACGCAGATTCCTCCGCCTGTTCATCGCCCGATTCCTCTTCTGCCTCAGACTCGGACTCTGGGCTCGGTGTGGGTTCTTCCCGCTCTGGTACGTCAGCACCCTGCAGATCCGCACGCTTATCTTGGGCATCTTCGATGAGCCCACGAAGCTCTTCGAGATGATTTTCAATCGTGTCGATGTATTCCTGTTTTGCTTCACCCCAGGCCAGGGCTGCAACTGAGTCATCGTTTTCAGCTTCAGGAATGGCCGTGAGCATAGCTACGGTCTGCTGAGCACTTGACCGGATGCGGTTCATTTCGCCAATGTATTTGGTCAGGTCGGTGACGTCATTGGCCTTCGGAGAGTCTGGCAAATCCTCAAACATATCCAGAACGGGTTGCACCTGCGAGGGCAGCGTGCACTCGGCGTCCTGAGAAAAGATGCCGACCGCATCGTGGCGGGCTTTTTCCTGTGCAGCAAGCAGCGAGTCGAGCTGTTGGGGATCGTCCACAGATTCCGGGTCCACAACCGCGAATCCGGCCTCAACCATTTGTAGTGCAAGATCGTCCCCATTGTGATAAATCTCAGCCCACAGTTCACCGTTTGGAGCATTGGCGTAGGCTTCGATTTCGACATCCAGGGAAGTGCCCTCCCCCGCAAGGCTTTGCAGGTGCTCGCGCGCCTCGTCCGCCATGCAGGTATCTAGTGTGTCGTCGACGTCCTCGTCTGGTGGTAGAGGCGCGCGCACAGTCTGGAACCGGATGACTTCCAGGCCAGTGGTTCGGTTGACTTCCATGGATTGGCCGGTCAGCACTTCATTGACGACGACGGGGTCGTCCCCGCGTGTCATGGCTTTGACCACCGTGGACACGGTCAGCCCGAGCAGTACGACCGCAACGACGATGAAGGTAATCATCACCGGTGTTGTCAGGCGACTTGTGCGCCGTGTGGACGTTTTAGACATAGATTTATCTTGCTACTTTTCGGAAAATTTCTGAACCAGCCGATTGCTGACTCTCACAGATTCTACCGTGATCGTCAACTCTGTCCTATTTCACTGCAACGACCTTCAGTAGGTAGCAAAAACCTCGGCGGTTGCTTCAGGTGTCAGTTCTTGTGCCAAGCACAGTTGTAGCAGGATTTTTGCCTTGGCCGGGGTGATGTCGGTGTTGGGAATCAGGCCACGTTGTGTCAGGCCGGGTCGTGCCATGACCGCAGGCTCGAGGTAACCCCGGGAGGCCTGGACCACCTGAATGTTTTGGGCGATTGCCTGTTCCAGTGCGTCATCCAAGGGCTTGGTTAGAGTACCGGGCGGGTATCCCACGGCCACCAGTCCGCGTGCCCCCGCACTCAGAAACGCCTCAACAGCGGTCGCGTCAGCGTCGGTATAAGCGTGGACGATATCGACGCGCGGCAACGGGGTCGGCAGCCCAGCAAAACGTGACTGACACGTATGTGGGTTGGGCGGGGTTCGCCAATACTGCACCCCATGGTCGGCGGCGATGACCCCGAGCGGTCCACGGACCGGGGACTGCATCGCGTCCAGGCGGTGGTTGGCCACTTTGGTGACGTCTCGCGCGCTATGGATTTGCCGATTCATCACCACGGTCACACCAATATTGTGCGACGCCGGATTGGTAGCGACACGGAATGCGTCGGAGAGGTTCAGCTGCGTATCGGATGCGACGGTGCTGCCAGGGCGTTGGGCGCCCACCACGACAACGGGTTTGGTTGTGTTGATCACCAGGTGTAGGAACCACGCGGTTTCTTCCATCGTGCCGGTCCCGTGTGAAACGACGGCCCCGGTAATCTCGGGTTCATTGAGTACTCGGGTGATTCGTTGAGCAAGATCGTGCCAGTGTGCAGCGGTAATGTATTTGGACCGCAGAGCCCCAAATGGTTCCACTCGGATCTCGGCAATCTCATCTAACGTGGGATTCATTTCAACGAGTTCGCGGGCATCCATAACCGTGCCGTAGTCAAGGTAATCAAGGTAATTTTCGGGTTCGGTGCCACGGTTTGAGATCGTGCCCCCGGTGCCAAAAAAGGCGATCGTCATGCTTTCCTCCTGGCCATTGAGTGTACTCACCAAAAGGGTCGCGGAGATTTACCGCGTGGTGATAGCTGACATTGGCAGGTTCAAGTTTCTACACTGGAACTATTCGCCGTGTCGTTGATAGAAAGCAGGACGCCATGAGTATGCGCCACAAATTGGAACGTACCATTACTGCAGAGCAGCAGGCACTTCACGATCCCCAAGATCGTAAACCAGTCAAACACCTCCCAGCTGATGCGCGAAAGTACGCCTTCAAACGGGCGGTCAAGCAGTTCAGCGCTGATAAGGGCACGGATCGGGCAGCGATCTTGACGTATTTTGCTGTGCTGTCACTGGCACCACTGCTCCTGGCAGTGTTTTCTATCTTGACATTATTCTTGGCTTCGGCCGCGGACACGGTTGAGAACTTTACCCAAGATCTTGTGACCCAGACGGTCCCGGCTGACTATCAAGATCTCGCGTTGAACCTCATCAACACCATGACTGAGTCAGCGTCGGGAGGCATAATAGCGCTGATCGTCGGTACCGTTGTGGCACTGTGGTCGGCGTCGAAATACGTGCAGGCGTTCTCACGCAATATTAACGAGATTTATAACGTTGTTGAAGGTCGATCCAAGATTAAGTTCTACCTGTCGATGCTGGGTATCACGCTGGTCATGGTAGTAACAGTGATTGCCGCGCTCGTCTCGTTGGCCCTCAATAAAACCCTGGTCGAATCAGTCTTGGCACCGGTCGCACAGGCATTAGGGGCTGAAGCAGCACTCACCACGTTGACCGAGTCCTTCTTACCCATCTGGAACTGGCTGAAGTATCCAGTGGTGTTGATCTTACTCATCGTGATGCTCAGTATTTTGTATCACTTCAGCGGCAACGTGGAACGTCGCTTCAAGTTCTTTTCCACCGGGGCAATTGTTGCTGTTATTGGCATTGTCCTGGCCGGTATCGCGATGATCATCTATTTGACCTACTTCGCGTCGTATTCGTCCTACGGTGCGATCGGTACCTTGATGGCGGTGCTGTTCGTGATCTGGATTTTCAATATCGTGATTGTCTTAGGTGCTGAAATCGACGTTGAAATTCTGCGCGCTCGGCAGCTTGCTGGTGGGATTGCGGCCGAAGAGCACGTGCAGGTGCGGCCACGCTCTGTGGCGACGGTTGAAAAACAGGCGGAGAAGCACGTCGAGACTGTCCAAGACGGCAAAGCCATACGCCGGTCAATGTCGGTACTCCACGAGAAGGAGCAAGCAAACTAAACCAGCAGAGTTGCACGCCAAGGTTCTAACTGAACTACACAAGCGATGCACGTTTCGAGGCGCATATTTGGAACTCAAACATGAGAAAGCCTGATAAGCCCTCTACCGACGAGGACGCCACCAATGTTGGCGGGGTCGACGGGTTTACTCAGGTCGCTATTGAAGATGCCGGCTGGTCCGGCACGGCGCTGACTTTTCTCCGCTTTCAGGGCGCAGATGTAGCTGGCAAAATAGTCGCCGTCGGGTCGGATATTGACGCAAACCGTCTCGGCGAGCGCGTCATGGTGCGCACTATGCTCCGGTATTATGTAGACCGACAACCATAGCACTCCTGGACGCTGGGCAGTGAGTGAGAATCTCGTCCAATATATACAACGCCATCAGATTGATCCGCTGGTCTCAAAAACCGACGAACTCCGAAATAGTCATGAAGTCCAATAGGACTTCATCGATAAAAGATACCCGGGAAAGCTCGTGCTGATCCCAGCAGCTGTCGCAGCCCTAGCCTAAGAAGAGCCCTATGCGGGGCGTGGTTCCACCGGCAGAAGGTAGATACACGAACGCCGCCCCGAGATAACCTCGAGACGGCGTCAGATTGAGTTTTATATACGTTTATTTTTTGTCTTTGCCACGATCCAAGCCGAGACGGGTCAGCGGCACACCATCGATTGCACCATCAATGGTCTTTTCGGCTTCTTCATGGTCAACGTCCAGTACCAGAGCCACTTCGGCAACC
>JAJUIX010000069.1 GCA_029267455.1 Enteractinococcus sp.
ACTGGTTGCACTACTATAATCACCACCGACCCCACACTGGCATCGCAGGCTCAACGCCTTCAGACCGCGTTCACAACCTCACAGGGAATTACAGACAGAAGGAGTCTAGGCCGACATGAAAATCGTAGTTCTTGGAGCCACCGGTACCCTCGGAACAAAAATTTGTCAGTACTTGACCGCCGCCGATCACGAAGTTGTTGAAGCCAGCCGTAGCCGTGGTGTTGATGCCGCCACCGGGAGGGGACTGCACGAGGTGTTTACCGATGCCGACGTAGCAATTGATTGTCTCAACATCGAAACGTTCAGCACAAAGAAGGCGACCAGCTTTTTTGCGAAAACCTCTCACAATGTGATCAAGGCTGCCCGGCGGGCGGGTATCGATCAGCTGATCTGCGTATCTATAGCCGGAGCCTCCGACCCGAAAGTCAACGCGAACAACGGCTACTATAAGGGCAAGGCCGTTCAAGAGAAGATCTATCGGGGATCTGGCCTGCCCGTCACCGTCATACATTCCACCCAGTGGTTTGAGCTCATTGAACCTCTTGTGCGCCGTGTCTCGTTGGGACCGGTTACCATTTTGCCAACAATGCGCATGGCTGCGGTAGCAGCTGATTCTGTTGCTCGACGGGTAGCAGAATACGCGGTTTCTGAACCTCCGAACGGGGTGCGGGAGATTGCGATCCGCGGGCCTGAGATTGCCACCGGCGCCGAGATCGCTCGCGCCATGCTGGCGGAGCGTGGCCGTGTGAGCGATCGTCATCCTTGGGTCTTGCAAGAGCTACCCCTGCTGGGCCAAGCGACTGCGACGAATGGCCTCATTCCACACGATGCAATCATCGACGAGGTCACCCTGGAAGAGTGGCTTCGTGGTGCTGCCGAAGTCATCTAAGAATTATCAAGTCTCACCATCTCGGCGTAGTGTGGCCCCTGTGAGTACTCAACAATCCGAGCGGAGGCTTTGATGGAAAACTTGCTGAGACGACTGTTGCGATTCAGGGGAGATGCACGAGCAGCACGGCGTGGTCCAAGAGCGATGGGACAACGCGCTGGTCGACGTGGGCTACGACGACTCATTCGGCGGTTCATGCGTTAGTCTCCAGGCCTATGGCCCGGCAACAGGCTGTATCGGGGGCGTGCTTCGGAACCATGAGCGAAGCGTGTCATGCTAGAGACATGACGCATCTGTTAGTGATCCACCACAGTCCAACCGGTAGTGTTCAGAAATTACTCGACGCGGCACTTCGAGGGGCCCATCATCCCGACATCGAAGGCGTGGAGGTTACTTCGCTGCCGGCCCTTGCATGGGCGCGGGGAGAAGCAGACGAAACCACTATTCAAAACGCTGCGGGTTACCTGTTTTTGACCCCGGCAAATTTCGGCTACATGAGCGGAGCGCTCAAGCATGTCTTTGACAGTACCTTCCTGAAAATTGGCGGGACATTGAGCGATGACGGCAGTGCAGGCGAAGGCAGCCGAAGCATGCGAGGTCGGCCGTACGGACTGATCGTGCATGGCCGATACGACACGACCGGTGCCGTACGTTCCGTGGAAGGAATCGTCGGCGCACTGGGGTGGCGGCTTGGTGGTGAAGTTCTGGAATCTATGGGAGACGTCACCGACGAGCACCTAGCTGCCGCTGAAGATTTGGGTGCCACCATAGCTATCCAACTCGTGGAGTGAACGATACCCAAAATATGCTCCTGCACTCCCTGTTGATCCCTCTACGGTCGGTGATACAGTGAGCAACAAGCACGGTTGCACCTTGTGATCGTGACATTCGTTTTGAGGAGGAACCCATGCCTCGTCCTATCACCAGCACAGGCAAAGTCGTCTGGAATGGCGATCTCATGTCCGGCAGCGGCACCGCCAGCCTAGAGACATCTCAGCTCGGCAGTTTTCCGACGCACTGGAAGGCTCGCGCTGAAGAATCCGAGCGCGGCACCACCTCCCCCGAGGAACTCATCGGCGCGGCACTAGCAACCTGCTTCTCCATGCAGTTTTCGAATATGCTCGCCGAAAATGACACCCCACCTACCACCATCGAGACCACCGCTGATGTCACGTTCAACATCGAAGAAGGCGGCATTACCGGCATAGAACTGGTCACAAACGCCACGATCGAAGGTATCGAAGAGGCAGACTTTCAGCGCCTTGCGGCTGAGGCCAAGGAAACCTGTCCTGTCTCGAAAGCACTGCAGGGCGTGGATATTACTTTGAACGCTACGCTTGCCTGAGCCGGTACGAAACTGAGCGCCAACGTGGTCTGCGTTGGCGCTCGCTCATGGAGCCGTGGTTAGGAGACGACTCCGGCTCGGAAGGCGATGAGAGCAGCCTGCACTCGATTCTCAACCCCGAGCGTATCGAACAGGGTCGAGACATATTGTTTGACGGTTCCTTCAGACAAGTGCATCGTGTGTGCGATCTGAGCGTTGGACAGACCGCGGCCGACATGCGAAAGCAACTCGAGCTGACGTTCCGACAGCAGTTCGGTGACGCGGGTTTTCACCTGCTCTGATCGCAAATTCATTCGTTCACGTGTCGCTAGCCAGCGAGCCACACGCGGTGAAAACGCTCCGCCGCCTCGTGCAAGCGCGCGCACATTACTGATCAGTTGTGCGGGTTCATCTGATTTGAGTAAAAAACCTAGTGCGCCCGCGCTGACTGCTTCGGCGATGAAATGATCGTCTGAGAAGGTGGTCAACATGGCAATGGGCAGGGCAGGCCGGAACTGTTGAATCTCCCGTAGTGCTTCGATGCCATTGAGTCGCGGCATCTGAATATCGAGTAGGGCGACATCTACCCGGTGGGCGGCTGCGGCTTGGATCGCTTCATCGCCATCAGCGGCTTCAGCAATGACTTCGATATCGGGTGCCGTGGTGAGAATGCCCGCGATCCCGGTACGGACCAAATGGTCATCGTCAGCCAGGAGCACGCGAGTTGGACGTGACGGATTGTCAGCGATCATGGGGACGGTACCGTTCCCTTTCGACTCACTTTATCGCCTGAGAAACAGACGGCAAATACATCTAACCGCTCGAAGAAACTGATGTCATTTTCATAGTAGAAGCACTCTTCTTCTGGTCGTGCCGGAAATTGATCGCGCGGGGGATCAAAAATCTCGAACGGCGGTAATACTTTTTCAGTTATCGCCCTTTCGTCACCGACTTCAATTGCTTGGAATTCGGCGGTAGATAGAGTCGAGAGCGCGTTCACCACAACGAAGTAGGCCAGCATCACAACAGCCATCGTGGTCACCACAACTACTGGCAACGCAACGGCCAGACGCGTTGCTTTCGAACGATGATCGGCAATGGTTGTCTTAGCCTCGCGAATCATATCGGTGTCGCTGCCGATCGGCGCGACCGGCCGGGCGTGACGCGGCAGAGTCAGGGTGAGAGTATAACTCTCCGACGTTGTAGCAGTGGTGAGTTCTCCGCCGAGCATTTCGGCCCGATGCTGCAGCCCGATCAGTCCGAAACCGCTGTCGGAGGCTTCTGAATGGGTATCGAGCAGTTTGTTGCTGATCACCGCACGAATCTTATCCTGGGTTGGGATGATGCGAACCCTGACAGGTTGGCTTGGGGCGTGTTTGGCAGCATTGGTTAGACCTTCTTGAACGACACGGATGAGAGCCGTTCGAACTTCCTCGCTCAGGTCGTCATCGTAGCCCTCAGGTACTTCTGCGGTGACTTTGATGCCTGCCTTCCGGGCTCCGTTGATGAGGTCCTCTAGCGCAGGGGTGGCCCATTCTGCCGTTGTGCTATCTGAGGTGCGTAACAGTCGGACGGCAAGACCAAGCTCATCTGCTGCATCCGCGGCGATTTGGCGAATCTCAGTCACTTGTTGACGATCCGTGGAAGCCAGCGAGGGTTTAACCGATAGTTGCCCCAGCCGAACAGCAATGAGGGTCAGGGCATGACCGAGCCCGTCATGCATTTCGGCTGCCAACGACATGCGTTCCCGTTGCAGTGCTTCGCGAGTCTCGCTGGCACGCCGTTGAGCTTGCAGCGCGGCGATATCCCAACCGCGCTGCTGAAAGGCCCGGTGCTGTTCCACAACTCGACGAATGGTCAATGGGCCACCGAGGATCAGCACGACTATTAAGCCCCACACGAGCCCTTCTACGATTGCTTCGGCCCCTAACTCCGGAAGTCGTACGGCCACGGCTGAAACAAGCGCGCCGATCACGATCCCGCCCAGGCTCGCGCGAGGAGTCCCGAACACGATCAGGAACGCTGTCACCGCAATGATCGCCAACACTACGAATGTGGTATTCGAGAACCAGCCCGTCGAGGCACCGGCAGCAACCGACAAGATTGCAGCGATGCTGGTTTGGGCACTACGTCCGTTCAGGAGGGTTCGACGACGTTTACTCATCTTTCCAATGTATAAGGGGCCAACGCGGGCTGCCAAGCAAAACTAACTTTCGTCAGTGCAAGTCTGACCGAACGGCAGTGCCGCTACTGCCTGGTCGGCCCCTAGCGTCGTAGGCATGATGGAATGTATCCGGATGATGCTGGACCAGGCCGGTGAGCACGTAGCGCTGGTGTTAGCTTGCGTGCTGCTCTTCGCTGCCCTCGACGCAGCGCTTGGGGTCGGTGCCCTGCTTCCCGGCGAAACCGGCATCGTGCTTGCGGCAGTAACACTGTCAGACCGGGCGGAGTTGATTGCTTTGGCTGTGGCAGCCGCCGCTGCAGGAGCGTTTATTGGAGATCAGGTTGGTTTTATCATCGGTCGCACACTCGGGGCACGGCTCGAACATTCTGCACTGATCAAACGACTCGGATTTGAGCAGTGGAAGCGCGCCCAGGATTATGTCTCGGGTCGCTTCTGGGTGATTCTTCTCGCTCGGCTATTGCCGGGGATCCGTACCTTTGTTGCTGCAGCTGCCGGTGCTGCCAGGATGTCGTATGCGCGTTTCGCCTTGGCGTGCGGGCTTGCAGCCGTTTTCTGGGCGACACTATGGGTCGTCGGTGGGGCCATCCTCGGCAATGCTCTGCTAGAGATGATCGAACGATACACCTTGCCCAGTCTGCTGATCGCGGCGGCTGCCGTTGGGGTCGTCATGGTAGGTCGCAGGGTCGCAAGGAGTCAGCCATGAGTGCTGGTCTGTCGCAATACGAAACTCGTCAGTGGGTAACTGTTCCCAATGTGATCACGCTGATACGACTGTTGCTCGGAGTTCCTATCGCGATCTTTATTATCCAAGATCTCTATCCGGCTTGGACGGTCGCGTTGTTAGTTGGTTTCGGTGCAAGTGATTGGGTGGATGGTTATCTCGCTCGCAAACTTGGTCAGACAAGCCTCGTGGGAGCGCTCCTCGATCCGATCGCCGACCGGGTCGGGGTGGGGATCATTGTTTGCGCGCTTGTCGTAGCTGGGCACCTTCAGCTTGGACTCATCGTGGCAATTGCCGCGACCGATATCGCGCTCGCGTTCGCCTATCTGCTGTCTCACAGCCCGTGTATACCGTCAGTATCGACGCTCGGGAAAATTCGGACGGCATTTCTCATGACCGGGCTTGCGGTGACAAGTTTGTCGTTGCTGCCAACTTTTGAAGCTCTGGCATACTTCGGGACCGTCCTTTGTGGAGTTGGCACTGGCCTACACCTGCTCGCAGGTCTAGGTTATCTGCGCGCCATGGCACATTGTTCACGCCGTCGACGGGCAACGGCGGTGCACGAGGCGGATCTATGATGACCTAACTTCATACCTACTTCCCAAATCGTTCCCAAAATGCACAATGCAGGACTATGAAAGACGATCGATGAGCATATCTTAAAGTGGAAGAATCCGGATGATTTGATTGACGTCTTTCGGCTTTCGGGAGCAAGATATAGGTACCGGAGCCGTGAAGGCACCTCGGTCCCGCCAACACAGCGGTTTTATAGTTGGGGGCGAGAGCCATGGACTGGACGGCAGATCAGGTCGATGAGATGCGCGTCGGGCGACCCACTTATGGGGAGAGGGAGCAGAGCGGCGCGCTGACTTGGCTCCGCACCGTCCAGGAGGCCGGCGGCGAGTACAGCTTGCTCTATGCCGAGGTTGGATCGGGTTATCAAGTCTTCCCGCATTATCACACGCTCTATACCGAGACGTTCAAGCTCTTGGAAGGTGGCGTTGAAGGGCGGGCCGGCAATCAGCGCATAAGCCTAGGAGTCGGCGACGAAGTCGCCATCCCGCCGCGTATGGTCCACGGATGGTCGGGCGGTAATGCAGGGTTTGAGAAGTGGGTGATCATGCTTCCTAACATGGCCGTCTATGGTCTCACCATCCCTGATTTACGATCAATAAACTTCGTGCACGCGGCTCTTGTACTCGTGGAATCTGATACCAACCTGCCTGGGAGCGCTCGGGTGCTGAACCCGGTGGTCAAAGCCGTGGCCTGGCTGGGGTGTAAGGCAGGCGTCGACCGGCGACTAGAAGAAAAATACTTTCATCGCACCACAGGTGAGGTCGCAGCAGGATAACGCCTTCTACGATGCGGGACTTTTGACATGGAATGACAGCAACCGGGACCGTGAGGCTACCTCGGTTCCGTCACCACACCAGCTGATAAAAAGTTGGAGGCGAAAGCCATGGAATGGACACTTGAACAGGCCGAAGAGATGCGCATCGGTCGACGAACTTATGGCGACAAGCATAAAGGCGGCGCTTTGACCTGGCTCCGCACCGGGCAGGAAACTGGCGGGGAGTACAGCCTGTTATATGGCGAGTTGGGCCCTGGGTATTGGATCTTTCCGCACTATCACACGGTCTACACCGAGACCTTCAAGATCTTGGAAGGGCACTTGCC
>JAJUIX010000063.1 GCA_029267455.1 Enteractinococcus sp.
ATGCCTAAGAAGATGAGGCTGCTGGTCCATGAATGCGTCGTCGAATACAACACGCCGACCAACATCGGACCTATACCGGCAAGAATGTAGCCGACCGGCTGCACAAATCCTGATAACCGGGCAGTGACTTCGTGGTCCACGCTGCGTGCGGGGATGAGCGCGATCGAAGTGGCGAAGGCCATCCCGCCGATGCCCAATGCCACGGCCCAAACCCACCGGCCTTCTGCGGGCCACACCAATAACCCCAGATAGCCCACGGCGCTTAGCAGCCCAAAGGTCACCGGCCATACCCACAGGTGCTTGGCCCGGTCCACCACCGTCGGCATGATGACGCTGCCCACCAGACCGATAATTGCCGCCGTCGCGAGTAACAGGCCGGCCTCATTGGGACTCACCCCGGCATCGCGATATATCTGCGGCAGCCACCCGAACTGCACATACACCTGGGTGGACTGCAACGAGAAAAACGCCGTCATCGCCCAGGCGGCCGGGGAATGAAACATCTTCTTCGAAACCGTGGTGCGCGTTGGGGTTGCCGGATAGTCATAGCCGATTCTTCGGGTGACCACCCACCACAAGATCACTGGAATGATTGCCAGCGCACCCCACAGCGATAGGGCCGTGCGCCACCCAATTTCCGGGTCAAAAACCTGGGCAAAGTACTGAGCAACCGGTGCTGTGAAAGCCGCCCCAATCGCGCCGGCTGCCACCACGCACACCGAATACACCGTCATCAACGCCACCGTGTGCTGTTTGCCGTGGATTTTGATCCAGGCGGGCATTAACACGTTGGCCACCGCAATGCCGGTGAGACCGATGATCGACAGCAACAGAAAGAGCCACGCATTATCGACCCAGGCGCGTAGGCCAATGCCAAAAACCAGAGCGCATGCAGAAAGCAACAGGGTGGCCGAAATACCAAAGCGTCTGCCAATGCGAACCGCAAAAAGCCCCAGCAGCCCGAAAATAAGTCCGGGCAGAGACGTGAGAAACCCCAGGGTCGCGCCACCGAAATTCATGCCCTCGCCAATTTCTTCCAGCAGCGGGCCGACCGAGCTGGCAGCAGCACGCAGATTCAGCGCGAGCGCGAGTACGGAAATAAACATGAACCCATAGCTCAGGGCCCTGGGTGGAGCAGAAACGGTGGTGTGATGTGACATAGAACTAGTTCTACCCCGAATGATGAGGTTTCGTCACTTCCGACCGTCTGCGATGGGCTGCATGCCCATCTTCTGCTCTTGCGTACCGCGAGTGAGAGCATCCAGCAGGTGCCGACGAAGCTCCAAATATTCCGGACTTTGCTCGAGTGTTTGGCGGTCTCGTGGACGTGCAAAAGGGATGTGCAGCTCTTGCTGAATGACTGCAGCAGGCCCTGCTGATAACACCAGTACTCGGTCTGATAAGAGCAGGGCTTCATCCACACTGTGGGTGACGAGGATAAACGTGCGGCTTTCATGCTCTGACAGATATACCAATTGCTGCTGTAGATCATGGCGGGTCAGCGCATCGAGGGCGCCCAGGGGTTCATCCAGGAGGAGCACATCCGATTCCAAAGCAAACGCCCTGGCAATGCCCACACGTTGTTGCATACCCCCGGACAATTGACCCGGCTTGAGATCTTGTGCATCAAGTAATTGCACTTGCTCAAGCCAGTACTCAGCAAGTTCATTTCTTTCCTCGGCGGTGCGTGCAGAGGTACCATTGGCTTCCAGTGCAAACAGGACGTTCTGTTTGGCAGTGAGCCAGGGGAGGAGTACGTGTTGTTGGAAGACCACGCCTAACCGCCGACTCGGGGCCGTGACGGGCTGTCCTGCTAAATACACCCCACCCTGGTCGGGTGTTTCAAGTCCGGCAATGATCTTCAGTAACGTGGACTTGCCGGACCCGGAAGGGCCGATGATGGTGACGAATTCCCCGTCGGCCACAGTGCACGATATTTCACCTAGCACCTGGTGGAATGCACCACCACGACGTTGAAACCCCTTCGTAATATTGGCGATCTCTATGGAGCCGGCCTGAGTCTTCGATGATGAGACGAGTTGATTGCGCATAACAGGCTCCTATCAAGTGGTCGGGATCAAACGGTGTAACAAGGCGATAGACCGATCGAGTACAAGCCCAACGACTCCGATGATCACGATGGCGACGATGATGCTGTTAATATTCATGGCGTTCCACTCATTCCACACAAATGTCCCCATGCCCCGATTCCCCACGATCATCTCGGCGGCAACAATAACGAGCCATGCGGTGGATAGCGCCGTCCGAAGCCCGGTCACGATACCCGGCAACGTAGCCGGCAAGATAACTTTGAAGGTTCGATTGGCCCAGGTCGCTTCGAGGGTTTTCGCAAGATCCAGATACAGCGGATTGACTCTATAGACACCGTCGATCGTGTTGATCAGAATGATCCAAAGACTTGCCATAAAGATGACAAAGATTGCGGTCGCTTCCGAATCACGCAGCAGCGCCAGTCCAACCGGTAACCAGGCCAACGGTGAAACAGGCCGCAGGACCTGGATGATAGGGTCCAACGCATCGTGTAAGACACGGTTGGTCCCCAGGACCAGGCCTAGCGGTATGGCCGCCACCGCGGCTAATACGAAACCAACCGCTAAGCGCTGCAATGAGGCTAGTAAATGAAAGACGATCCCAAAATCATTTGGAGGGTTGTAGACGAGAGCGGTGGACAGCACTTCTATGAGACGCTGCCAGCTAGCCGCAGGAGTGGGAGCTAAACCGCCGTCGTCATAACCGGTGGTGACAAGTTGCCAGATACCGATGATTGCAGCAAAGCACACCACGAACCCGATGAAGGCCTTGAGACGATGCGCTTGGCGGTCTCGGGTCCCTCGTCGGTGACGCATCTGTGAAGAAGTGGTCATAACTGTTGACTCCATGCAGCCGGATTGGTCGGGTCGAATGTGGCACCTAATACCGTTTCAGATGCACGTTCGGTGGTCGTTGCTCCCAGTGCGTTGAGCACAGCCGTGGCACTGTCGGCGTCAAACACATCTGATACAGCGGTGGAATACTCAGAAGCGGTGGTGAACTGCTGGCCGCCGGTCAGATCCCAGCGTTGCAGAGCATCAAGCATCCACACGCCATACGATTCGTGAGGATAGGGCTGGAAACCTATTCGATCTGGTATCGAGTGTTGCTTACCGGTACCGTCGGCGAAGTTGCCGGTTAAGACAGCAGTGAGCACGGGTTCTGGCAAGCCCAAAAACGCTGATTGTGCCATCAAGGACGCAGTTTGTGCCCGGTGATTCGGATCATCAATGTACAAGGCTGAATCCCCGATCGCGCGCAATAAGGCTGTGTATGTATTGGGATATGCGGCGGCGAAATCTTCGGCAACAGCAAAACTGCAGCAGGGGTGCTCGTGCCAGAGATCCTTTGTCAACACGTGGATGAAACCCACCCCTTCAGCGACAGCCCGTTGGTTGAATTGGTCTGGCAGACAGAAAGCATCAAGTTCACCCACGGCCAGCGCCGTGACCATATCAGCAGGTCGCATGATCCGCAGGTCCACATCTTGTTGCGGGTCAAGACCGCCGGTGAGTAAGTAGTCGCGGGCGAGAAGATTATGCATCGAATAATCAAAGGGCAGACCGAGCCGTAAACCCGCAAAATCCTGCGGCCCGTGGACTTTGTGAGCCAGTCGTTTTGCCACCGTGATCCCATTCCCGTTGGTGTTTGTTATAAACGGTTGTCTGATGTTGCGTTGGCCCGATGCAAAGCCGTGGTGAATCGCCATCGGCATCGGTGACAAGAACAGGCTGGCATCGAGTTCCCCGGCTACGAAGGCGGTCCAGAGTTCTGCCCACCCTGTATAGCGTCGTAGTGAGACGTTCAGTCCGTAAAGCTGGAAAATATTCATGGCCGCGGCATTCACTATGGGGGAAGCACAGGTGATTGGGACGAACCCGACGGTGATATCACGCAGCTCCAAATTGTTGAGTGACTCCAGGGTGGGTTGGAAATCGGGGTAGGCCGCTGGGGTGGTGGCACTTTGCTGGGCAGAACATGCCGCCAACAGTGCCGCTGCAGATGCCCCGCTGCCCAGAGTCAGCAATTTTCGTCTACTGAAACGCTGGTGACCGGTGGGTTGTCGCGGAGATTTCACGAGGCGTTATTTCCTTGCATCAGTTCCCAGCGCAATTGCGCTTCAGATGGCGCCTGGAGCGGAATGAATGTAGCTTCACGGTATCGACGATTGACATCAGAAGTGGTGACGAAACCCTGACTGCCAGACAACATCGTTTCGAGGGTCGTGAGTTGTTTGGCCAATACCCCGGCCTCTAACCGAATCGGCAATAGCTCGGAAGGAACCGGCGGATTTTCGCTGTCGATGCGGGGCAGGATATCGATGAAGTCTTGTTTTGCCTTGACAAGGCGGTCAGCCAGCTGGTGCACTTCGGTTTCAAAGACCTGGTTGACGCCGACCAAACGTGGTTGCGCGTGTCGGAAGCTTTCGGAGGCGAGACCAAAACAGAAGCTTGCTTGCAGTACGCTGAGCACCGGCCGAGCGCGTTGGAGGAACGCATCAAAATCCCTGGTCATGATCTGTTCATCGCTGAGCGGCACATTATGCAACTGAACTGATGTAGAAGCCGTCCCTCGAAGCGCCAGAAGCTCAAGTTCCGGGCCAATCTCGATGCCCTCGCTGGCGAGGGGAACAGCCACAATGACCGGTGTGGCAGACTCCACGGTGTCTGCCTGATCTGGTGTCAGCTTCGCTGCAGCGAAAATGATCGCATCAGAAAAAAGATTCGAGGCCCACCCCAGCCGACCTGATAGTCGAAGCTGACCGGACGCATCTCTGGAGATGTGCAAGCCCAGGTCACCCAATCCGGCCGCGTATCGAAACGCCGGTGCCATCGCGGAGGAACCCACGGCCTCGCCGGCTCGGAACTTTGGCAACCACTCCTGGGCACACGGGCCGCCCAGGAACGACAAATATTCGATACACATCCGCTGACACCACAAAGAAAAGGCGATACTCAATGATTTTTCAGCGAATTGTTCAATCACGGTGGCCTGCTGTAGCAAGCTTCCGTGATGCTTGGGTGCAGCGCCGACATCAGCCAGGCCTGCCGCACCGACGAGCGCTAATGCCTCACGGGTGGTTTCCTCTCCGGCATCGATGCGATGTGCATGCGAGGCAGCATAGGTCAAAAGTTGTTCGGGAATCGATACGTGTGTGAGTCGTTGCTCGGGATGGGAAATCATGCTTCTGTCCTCATCAGATCTAGCCCACGTCGATGCCACAAGGAGAGGTCTTGTGACATGCCAATTACGAGTGACGGCTCCAGCCTACGTTGGCCACCATAGGTGCCCGACAGATATGTCACAGTCATGCAGTATGCACCGCACGCTGACTGGTTCGAACGGTGATGTTTCTACCGACGTACTACAGCCCAAGGCGCAACTTCGTGCTGCTCGCCAATAGTGCTTTACACTAGTACCGTGGCCAACGCGTACAACTTAACCGCGTCTTCGGCCCTGCACATCTTACATTTCTACCTTCAAACGAGGTATGCCCATGACCAATCAGACCACCACACGCGAGGATCTTCGCAACGTCGCCATTGTTGCCCACGTCGACCACGGCAAAACCACCCTGGTCAACGCCATGTTGACAGCAACCGGCGCGTTCGGAGAACACCAACAGGTTGACGACCGTGTGATGGACTCTGGTGAACTAGAAAAAGAAAAAGGCATCACCATCCTGGCCAAGAACACCACCGTGGTCTATTCCGGCCCTTCCTCTGATAACCAGCAAGTCACCATCAATGTTATTGATACGCCCGGCCACGCCGATTTCGGCGGCGAAGTAGAACGCGGCTTGTCGATGGTCGACGGCGTTGTGCTGTTGGTCGACTCCTCTGAAGGACCATTACCCCAAACTCGTTTTGTACTGCGCAAAGCTTTAGCTGCAGCCAAACCTGTCATCCTGGTTGTCAACAAAGTAGACCGCGGCGATGCTCGGATCGACGGCGTCGTCTCCGACACGATGGACCTTTTATTAGGGCTGGCTGAAGATGTTTCCCAGGATGTCCCGGATCTTGACGTCGATGCTGTGTTAGACGTGCCGGTAGTATATGCCTCAGGTAAAGCTGGCCGCGCTTCAACGGTTCAGCCGGCTGACGGGCAATTGCCAGACAACGAAGACCTGGAACCCCTGTTTGCCACGATCCTGGAACACATTCCGGCCCCAACCTATGACGAGAACGAAGTCCTCCAGGCCCACGTGACCAACTTGGACTACTCGCCGTTTCTGGGCCGTCTGGCTCTGCTACGCATTTACAACGGCACGCTGAAGAAGAATCAGACCGTCGCGTGGTCTTCTGAGAACGGGATTAAGAACGTCAAAATTACCGAACTGCTGCAGACCAAAGGTTTAGAGCGTGAATCGGCTGAATCAGCAAGCCCCGGTGAGATTGTCGCCGTGGCCGGGATTGAAGATATCATGATCGGCGATACGCTGACCGATCCGGAGAACCCAAAGCCGCTACCGCAGATCACCATTGATGCCCCATCGATCTCGATGACGCTGGGCGTCAATACCTCCCCGTTGGCCGGTAAAGTCAAAGGCGCAAAAGTCACCGCCCGCCAGGTCAAAGACCGCTTGGATCGGGAGCTCATCGGCAACGTGTCGCTGAAGGTATTACCAACCGATCGCCCCGACACCTGGGAAGTGCAAGGCCGTGGCGAGCTTGCCCTGGCCATCCTGGTTGAGCAGATGCGTCGTGAAGGCTTCGAGCTGACCGTGGGCAAACCACAGGTCGTCACCCGCGAAATCGATGGCGTCCTCCACGAGCCGATAGAGATCATGACCATCGACATCCCCGAAGAACACATGGGTGCCATCACCCAGCTGATGGCCTCCCGCAAGGGCGTCATGGAGAATATGGTCAATAACGGTACCGGCTGGATTCGCATGGAATTCAAAGTCCCCGCCCGCGGCCTGATCGGTTTCCGTACCCGCTTCCTGACCGAAACCCGCGGTGCCGGCATTGCCTCGTCATACTCTGGTGGTTACGCACCCTGGGCGGGCCCAATCGTCTACCGCGCCACCGGCTCAATCGTCTCCGACCGCGCCGGTGTGGCCACCCCGTACTCAATGATCAACCTTCAAGAACGCGCCGCCTTCTTCATCCA
>JAJUIX010000028.1 GCA_029267455.1 Enteractinococcus sp.
ACTGACCGTATGGTTTGGGCTGAACTCGCTGGTGGATGTCATCGGCAAGATCGGTCCCCTCATTGTGGTCATTGCAATCGCCTTGGGCATTGTCGGTATCGTGAATGCTGACACCGGACTGCTGGCTGGCCACAATATGGTTGCAGACCTGGAGGTGCAACAGGCCTCTAGCAACTGGGTTATGTCGGGCCTGAGTTATGTGGGCTTCTGCATGCTGTGGTTGGCGGCCTTCTTAACTGCTCTGGGTAAGACGGTGCCGACCCAACGTGAGGCACGAGCAGGAGGATTTAGCGGCGGCGTCATTTTCTCGTTGTCATGTGTCATCGTTGGGCTGGGCTTGCTGGCAAATATTGAACGAGTCGCCGAAATGCAGATTCCGATGCTGGTGCTCGCCAGCGATATTGCGCCCTTTGTGGCATCTCTGATCTCGCTGATGATTCTGGCGGGCATCTACACTACTGCTATCCCGCTCTTGTGGACCGTGTCGTCTCGCTTCTTCCCAGATGGCACGAGAAAATACAAATACTTCACGATTTTCCTCGCTGGCCTGGGCACCGTCATCGGCCTATGGCTACCCTTCGATCAGATGGTCAACATTGTCTATGTGCTGAACGGCTACGTCGGGGCAGTATTGCTGGCCATCATCGTTGTGGTGACAATTTGGCGTGCCATCAAACGACGCGGAACCCGGCCGGTTGCTTCGCACGAGGAGACTCAGCAGAGTATCTCGGCACGCGACTAGAACCTGGGTTTAGGTATCCCGCAGGACTGCTGACAGGAACTCTTTTGTGCGCTGGTGCGATGGGTTCGTAAAGATTGTTTCAGGGTCGGCAGTTTCAATCACGTTCCCGCCATCGAACATCATCACACGATGCGAGACATCTCTGGCGAAGCTCATCTCGTGCGTGACAATGAGCATCGTGACGTCGGTGTTTTCCGCGACGTCACGGAGTACCTTGAGTACTTCCACCACGACTTCCGGGTCTAAAGCGGAGGTGACCTCGTCAAGCAGGAGGATTTCTGGATCCATTGCCAGGGCACGAGCGATGGCCACACGCTGTTGTTGCCCACCGGATAGCTCCGAGGGGTGGGCGTCAGCCTTTTCCGGCAGTCCGACTTTCTCTAACAGATCATGGGCACGGGCTCTGGCGTCCTGCTTTGACAGTCCCAGCACATGGATCGGCGCTTCAATAATGTTTTCTATGACCGTCATGTTTGGGAAGAGGTTGAATTGTTGGAACACCATGCCGATGCGTGTCCGCAGGTCCTTTTGCTGACGTTTTGAGACCGGGACGCGCCTGCCATTGCGTTCCTCATACACCAGTGGCTCTCCACCGATAAAAATATAGCCATCTGTGAGATGCTCGAGGGTCATAGCCAATCGCAAGATGGTCGTCTTGCCGGAGCCGGATGGTCCAATGAGGGTGACTCGTTCTCCACGCTCAACAGAGAAATTGAGGTCTTTCAGAACAGTCTTGTCGCCAAAGCGTTTCTCAACGTCACGGAATTCGATGACGGGTTGAGCGGTGTAGGACTCAGTAGGCGTAGGCAAGTCGTTTCTCCAATCGATTGACGAGCACGGCCGTGAAATAGCTTGCGACCAAAAAGATGAGGCCGGCGATTGTGATGGTTTCGATATAGCGGTAGGTAAATCCGCCAATTTCTAATGCTGTGGTCACCATTTCCATCACGGAGATCGAGATCAGAAATGGGGTGTCTTTGAACATCGAGATCGCATAGTTACCCAACGAGGGCACCGTAGAACGCAGTGCCTGCGGAATAATGACCCGCCGCCAGGTGCGACCCGAGGACATTGATAATGCAGTGGAGGCTTCCCACTGGCCACGCGGCACCGAATCGATGCCGGCCCGGTAGACCTCGGACATATAGGTCGAGTAGTGCACCCCGTAGACGACCAGGGCAATGGTCATCGGCTCCATCCACACGAAGCCATAAAACACGATGAGCAACTGCACGACAATCGGGGTCATCCGGATGAAGTTCGCAATCCAGGTCACCAATATGGATAACGGCCGAGGTAACAGCCGGATCAAGATAGCGATGATGAGGCCAAGCACCGCTGCGATCAGCGTGCCGACCACGGTGACTAGGAGTGTGACTTTGAAGAAGGATTCGAGCATTGCTGGGAGGACTTCCCAAGCGAAGTCCCACCGCCAGAAACTTGTGGTGTCATCGATCTCGGGGGTATCAACAGTTGCAGAGATGCTCCCCGCTGCAAAAAGCGCCATTGTCATCGCACACCTCCTGCAGGCTGTGATACGGAAGTATCCTTCGTGGGTGTGGTATCAATCTTGGGTACGGGGGAGAGGATCTCTTTGAGACTCGGGCCCATACCGAGCTTATGTTTGGCACGGGCTTCCAAAAGGCGCATCAATTGTGTCAACACCAACGCGATGAGGAAGTATACGATCAGCCCCACGACGGCTAAAGAGAAAAACCAGTCGGTGGTGCGGCGCAACTGCAACAGCTCGAAGGTGAACTCGCTCATGCCGATGATGTACACAATCGAGCTCCCCTTGAGTAGATGCACCCAAAGGTTTGTCAGCGAGGGCAGCATCAGCGCCCACGCCTGCGGGAAAATGACGCGCCGGATTTTATGCGGCCACGACATGGATAGGGCAACGGTGGCTTCCCATTGTCCTTGTGGGACCGAGGTGAGAGAAGCACGGACAGCCTCAGCTCCATAGGCGCCGTAGTTGAGGGTAAGCGCGAAAACCGCCACGAGCATGGCACCCAGACTTGGTCCGAAAAGGGGCAGCACATAGAACAGCCACATCAGCTGCACAAGTAGCGAGGTGCCGCGGAAGAATTCGATGATGAATCGTGCTGGGATACGGACAAACCATTTTCTACTGCCCGCCATCAGCCCGAGCACCACGGAGACAACGAAAGCAAGGAGCCCGCTAATAATGGTCAATTGGATGGTGAGCAGTAAGCCATCCCAGAGCCTGGGCCCGTGCATCGAGAGTGCATCGAGATAATTCACAAGTACTCTCATTCCTTTATGTCGACACGTCATGCTGGCCCGAGAGCCAGCATGACGTGTGAGGAAATGGGTGGTGGATCGGGGAGGTTACTCCTCGATATCCTGCAGAGTCTCCAGATCACCTGCGCACAGCGCTTCGGTAGTCATCTCTTCCGGTGGTACTTCTGCATCGGTGAAGCCGTGTTCGCTCAGAATTTCGCCGAGTTCGCCGCTCGATTTCAGTTCGCTCAGGTGTTCGTTGTATTCATTGAGCGTCTCTGTGTCATTTTGACGAAAGACGGTCGAGCCGGCGCCGTACTGCTTGACGCCATCAATTTCTTGGACGAATGGTTCCGTGACTTCAAGGCCCTCGGTCTCGGAGGCCATTTGATTCAGTGAGATCGCGGTCATGGCAAATACGTCTGCACGACCACCCTGAACCATTTCGATGCCTTCGTCGGCACTGCCGACGCCTTCATAGTCCAGGCCAAGATCGGTGGCGTAGCCGGCTTCAATTCCGGCGGTAAGAGTCGCCAAGGTGATATCCTCACCGGCCTCTTGAGCTTCTAATACGTCGTCAAGGTCTTCGACACCGTGAGGGTTGCCCTGTTCTACAACGAGGGCGGTGGTGTACATAATCTCTGGTTCAGCGAAGGCGGCTTCTTCGCACCGTTCCGGTGTAATAGACATACCGGCTGAGATAGCATCGAAACGTTTGGCGTTGAGTCCCGGAATCAGGTTGTCCCAGTCCACAAGTTCGGCTTCGACTTCATAGCCCATGTCGCCAAAGATTTTTTCAGCCAGATCAACGGTAGCGCCGGTCGGATTACCCTGGTCATCAAGGTATGAGTAGGGGACCTCGCCTGCGATACCGACGGTGATTACGTTGCCCTCGTCAGCGGCCTCGGTATCTTCGCCCCCGCCATCGCCACCACAAGCAGTCAGGGCCAGCAGCGCGGCGATCGATAGGGCTGAGAGTTTCTTCGAGTGTGAGATGTTGCGAATCATAAAAACCATCCTTCAGCTGCACCGGTCCATTGCCGCCCCGCTCTAGACGAGCGCCGCGGCCAGAGGGCTGGTGCATCGTTCCTCTTCGAGTGACAAGCCGTACCCACGTGGGGCAGGATGTGGACTACCATACGGGTACGTCACAAGCTGCTCAACAGCTCACACACGATTGGCGAAGGATTTTAGAAATTTTTATGGATCCGAGATCTTTGCGAGGTCCCGTGCACAACGAAATATCACGGTAAAACGCACATCAGAAGCTACCGGCTGTGGTACCCAGCAAAGGGGCGTGGCATTGAACAATTCTGTGTATTTAATGCGGCTTCAAGTCAATGGCCGCGGAATGAGTTCAATCTGGCAGTAGTCAGCTGCGAGCATGTGGCGGGCGTTGCGTGCCTTCCTGCAGGGCTTCGGCAGGGTCGGTGCCAAGACTGATGATGCGGTTATGTTCATCGACGTGGACGACCCGTGGCTGATAGGTACGGGCCTCGGCGTCTTCCATCTGGGCGTAGGCGATGAGAATGACGAGGTCGCCCGGATTGACGAGATGGGCGGCGGCACCATTGATACCAATCACGCCCGAATTGCGTTCTCCGGCGATCGTGTATGTTTCCAATCGTGCACCATTGGTAATATCCACGATTGACACGCGTTCGCCAGGAAGAATTCCGGCGGCGTCAAGGAGATCCTGATCCACGGTCACGGAACCAACGTAGTGCAGGTTGGCTTCGGTTACGGTCGCCCGATGGATCTTGGCGTGGAACATGGTACGCAACATAGGTTCAGCCTCTCAGCATGATCGAAATGTGGTTGCTGGCACGGTAGCCAAAGTAAATGTGGTTGCTGGCACGGTAGCCAAAGTATAAGTCTACCGCCATCAATGTTAATGTCGGATCCGTCACGATTATTCCCAGGGCGAGATGCTACCAGAAAGTCGATACACGTTATCAGCCAGTGCTTTTACATCAGCTTCATGGTGAGTGACCAGCACCACGGTCTGATCCTGGAGTACATCGGCTAACAGCTGCCTCAGGGCCGGGGCCGCTGCACGGTCAAGCGCTGCCAAGGGTTCATCCAGCAGTACCAAGCTGGGGCCAGAGGCCAGCACTCGGGCGATGGCAACTCGTTGGGCTTGCCCACCGGAAAGTTGTGCGGGTTTTCGTCTGCCATAGCCGGATAAGCCAACGCGTTCCAGCCACTCTTCGGCTGCCGCATTGCGTGCTTGGCGGCCTTTCATTCCGGCCCGGTGCATCCCATAGACGATATTGTCACGCACCGACAAGTGCGGAAACAGGTGTGGGTCTTGAGATAAATACCCGATGCCTCGATCCGCAGCCGGGAGCCACACCGCAGGCTTGCGTTCTGGTGTGGGACAGTCAAAGAGGACAGTGTCATCTAAGGCTGCGTAACCAGTATCAGGGATCAGCCAGCCGGCGAGTGCTTGAAGGGTCGTGGTTTTTCCCGCCCCGTTGGGTCCGACCAGCGCAAGCGTCGTGCCGCGGGGGACGTGAAAGTCCACGGCTACGTTGCGATTGGTGACAGCCAGGGTCGCACGAAGCCCCGTGGTTTGGACTGTGGTCTTGGCTGGTGCAGACGGCATCGTGCTCAACTCCTGCGTTGCGTTGGTCGGAAGTAGGCAACGGCGATGACGATCACAGCCACCAGAATTAACACCAAGGATAAGGCGACGGCAGAATCTGGGTCGGTCTCGCGGGCCAGATAAATTTCCAGCGGCATGGTACGGGTGGTGCCCTGAAGCGAGCCGGCAAACGTGATGGTGGCCCCGAATTCTCCTAGCGCCCTGGCGAACGTCAGCACCGTGCCAGACAGCAACCCGGGACGCAACAGTGGCAGCGTGATGGTACAGAAGGTCCGCCACTTGGATGCCCCCAGCGACTGAGCAATGCGCTCGTAGTGCTGGCCCGACGAGGCGAGATGCGACTCAAGCGTGGTGACCATGAAGGGTAAGGCGACAAAGGTTTGGGCAAGCACCACGGCAGCCGTCGTAAAGGCGATATCGATGCCTAGTGCTGAGAGGTGTTCACCGAGCAGGCCGCGTCGACCGAAGGCCTCCGTCAGAATGATGCCGGCCACTACCGGGGGAATTACCAAAGGTACCAGGACGATCACGCGTGTGAGGTTCCGACCTGGAAAGTCCGTGCGTGCCAGAACCAATGCCAACGGGATCCCCAACACAATGCAAATCACGGTGGCCACGGTGGCCGTGCGCAGTGATAACCACAGCGCATCAACTGCTGATTGGCTCGTGAGCAGCTCTGGAAGGTCAGACCAGGTGATACCGGTGAGCAGTGCGATAAACGGTAGGACTAAGAACGCTCCGGTTAACAGGGCGATGGCAATAGTGGCCGGCGGAATACTCGGAGCAAGAAGCGCCTGCCGCCTGGTGCCTAGGGGTTGTTGCGTCATGACACTGTGTTCTCCGCCCTACGGTGCGCCAAAACCGTGCGCTTCGAGCACCGCTTGGCCGCTATCGGATTGCACATAGTCAATAAACTCAGCTGAGGCTTCAGGCTGGTCAGTATCGGAAGTTTGTGCGATCGGATAGAAGTTGCGGGCATCATCGGCGCCGTCGATATGGAAAACCTCAACCTCTTGAGGTGCAAGGGCCGCTTCGGTGGCATAGACCAGTCCCGCATCGGCTTGGGCCGAACGGACTTTCCCGAGCACGTCTGAGACCTGAAGTTCTTCAGACACAGGCTCCAGCTTCACGCCGGCAGCCTCTGCGACCGCTTGCGACAGTGCGCCACAGGGCACTTGGGGCGCACAGGTCACCAGATTCACCTCGGGTGCCACGGCCTGTTGCAGGGAATCTACCGAGGCGGGATTATCTGCCGGCACGATCCCCACCAGCGTGTTCGAAGCGAAGATGGCTCGGCTGTCCACGTCGATGAGACCAGCATCGTTCGCTGTATTCATACTGACTTCATCGGCGGTGGCAAGCACATCGGCTGGAGCGCCCGCTTGAAGATTTTGTACCAGCGTTGATGAGCCCGCGTAGCTGATCTCGATCGAGAGTTCTGGGTGCGCTGCAGTGAAGTCTTCGGCGATCTCCTCGAATGGCTGGTTGAGGGATGCGGCAGCGAGGACCTGGAGCGTGACCTGCTCGGGGTCCTCTGAGTTCTGCTGGCCTGCAGCACCCTCACTGCACCCGGTTAGGGGCAGCAGGGCAACGCCCAAGAACGCGGTGAGGTAACGTTTCATAGCGTGAAACCGGTGGTCTCGATGACAACGTTCGTTGCTTTGACAGTGGCGATCGCAGGGGAGCCGACCGCTAAGCCGAGGTCTTCGACCGCTTCGGTAGAAATTAACGACACCACACGAAAGGGCCCACACTGCAATTCGACCTTGGACATGATCTTGTCGGAGTCGATGTTGGTTACTAATCCGGTGAATTTATTGCGTGCAGATGAAGCCACTTCCCCGGGGACATTGGCGCGACCTTCGGCCGCGGCCCTAGCCAGGGCAGCCACGTCGGTGCCGGCCACCACCTGGCGGCCGCTCTTATCCTTTGTGGCGGTGAGCCTGCCCTGGGTAATCCACCGGCGGACCGAGTCATCGGAGACCCCCAGGTACCCGGCCGCCTCGGAGATACGCAAATACGCCATAAACATAGAGTCTATGGCGTATTCACGAAGGCCGTAAAGCTTCTATTCCGCTTCTGCGGTTTTAGCCCTAGCCGTTGATCAGTTGCTGAATGCGCGCGACCCCTTCTTTGAGGTCGTCAAGGCCGAGCGCATATGACAGTCGGAGGTAGCCGGTCTTGCCGAAGGCTTCGCCGGGTACCACCGCTACCTGAGCCTTTTCTAAGATGACCGCAGCCAGCTCCGAGGACGTGTCGACGCGCTGACCTGCGATCTCTTTGCCTAGTACTTGTGTGACATCCACGTACGCGTAGAAGGCGCCCTTTGGCATGGGGCAGTTGAAGCCTTCGACAGCATTGAGCATTTCGACAATGGTTTTGCGGCGCTCGTCGAATGCTTTGCGCATTTCATCGACCGCATCTAACGAACCAGATACTGCTGCCAGTGCGGCCTTTTGTGCGATGTTGTTGACATTGGAGGTCGCGTGGGATTGCAACGTGGAAGCTGCCTTGGTGACGTCGGCCGGGCTGATCATCCAACCCACGCGCCAACCGGTCATGGCGTAGGTTTTTGCGACACCGTTGAGGATGATGGTCTGGTTTGTCAATTCCGGAACGGCTTTGAGGATCGACGTGAACTGCGCCTCGTCATAGACCAGGTGTTCATAGATCTCATCGGTCAGCACCCAGATGCCATGATCAAGCGCCCACTGACCAATGGCTCGAGTCTCCTCAGGGGTGTACACCGCACCGGTGGGGTTGGACGGGGAGACAAAAACTAGTGCTTTGGTCCGCTCTGTCCGGGCCGCTTCCAACTGGTCAACGGTGACTTTGTATTCGGCCTCTGCGCCGGCAAACACATCCACGGGTGTGCCACCGGCTAGCTTGATAGCTTCCGGGTAGGTGGTCCAATACGGGGCGGGCAAAAGAATTTCGTCGCCGGGATCAGTGATAGCGGCAAAAGCGTTATAGACGGCTTGTTTGCCGCCATTGGTGACGATCACGTGGGAAGCGTCGACTTCAACGCCGGAGTCACGCAGGGTTTTGTCTGCGATGGCTTGACGCAGTTCTGGTAGCCCGGCTGCGGGGGTGTAACGGTGATTGGCGGGGTCGAAGACCGCGGCTTGAGCCGCTTCGAGGATGTAGTCCGGAGTGGGGAAGTCTGGCTCTCCTGCGCCGAAACCGATCACGGGTTCGCCGGCTGCCTTCAACTGTTTCGCTTTGGCGGTGATCGCCAGAGTTGCGGATTCGGGAATCGCTTGCAGACGAGCAGAAACACGACGTGCTGGTTCAACCATAAATGGCCTTGGCCTTTCGATCAGGAATTCGCCGACATGGCGAGAGACAAAAATCAGGGTTAACAGTACTGTAGTATGACAGTTCGCACACGAGGCTTTGGCGTCGCCAGGTTGCGATCGGGTACCGCATCGAGCACCCGGATTTGTCGAGCTGGCCCTCATTGGCTATGATTGGACTCTGGTGTAGGTTGCACACCAGTTTTTGTGTGCGATCAACCCTAGGGCAGTGGCGCAATTGGTAGCGCAACGGTCTCCAAAACCGTAGGTTGCAGGTTCGAGTCCTGTCTGCCCTGCGCATGAGGTTCGAAGGAATCGAAGAACCTATCAGCACAAGCAGTATGAGCGAGGATCAGTGAGCAAAACGACATCATCCCAGACCGCTGAAAAGCGTGGGTTTTTTGCTCGGATCATGTTGTTCCTGCGCCAAGTCGTCGATGAGATGCGCAAGGTCGTTACTCCGACCCGCCAAGAACTCATCAAGATGACCGGCGTTGTTCTGGTCTTCGTTGTCATTGTGATTGGGCTGGTGAGCCTGCTCGACTGGCTGTTCGGTATGGGTGCATCCTGGGTATTCGGTAGTTCTGACGGCCTCTAAAACTTCACATGTATCGCGGGCGAGCTTCCCGTTGTGAAGATGTCAGTAAACACCCCCGTGATTGACCGTTGAGAAAGCAGGATACCTAGTGTCGGAGAACGAACTCGATCCAAACATCGACGCCGACGTTGAAGATGTCAACGCCGCGGTGGAAGATGTCAAAGACGACGTCGCACACGAACCACAGGAACCAGCCGAAGAAGCTGCCGATGTGGAAAACAGCGACGAGGTCCCGGCCTTTGATGAGGATGGCGAACCCGAAGAGGTCGCAGTCCGCGAGCCCGCTGAGGTAGCCGAAGACATCGAGAGCGAAGAACTGCTCGAAGAAGTCACCGCCGATGTCGAAACCCCAGAGGAACCAGCGGTCAAAGATCCGGAGCAAGTCGCTGAAGAATTGCGCGCTCGTCTGCGTCGCGCCCCGGGGGAATGGTACGTCGTTCATACCTACTCCGGTTACGAACGTCGGGTCAAAGCCAACTTGGAAACCCGTATTCAAACGCTTGAAGTCGAAGACGATATCTACGAAATTGAAGTTCCCATGGAGGAAGTCGTAGAGATCAAGAACACCGTGCGCAAAGTCATTAACCGTGTACGTATCCCAGGGTATGTGCTGGTTCGCATGGAAATGACCGAAGACGCCTGGGCTGCTGTCCGTCACACTCCCGGTGTGACCGGCTTTGTTGGCAATGCATATGATCC
>JAJUIX010000020.1 GCA_029267455.1 Enteractinococcus sp.
ATGCTCAACAGGTCGTGGCTACTACTGGCTGTCGTTATGATAGTGCCCGTAGGAACCGCAGTGTCCCTCACGCGGAAGCTCACCATGGAAAGTTTTTTAATTTGCAATCCACACCACCCCACCTGGCGAATACACGTCGCGCTTGGCGCTCCCGACTGCTGATCCTGTTGGTGGGGTTGTGTGCTGCGGTATTGACTGCCTGCGGGGCAAATGTCAATTCGCAATTGACTCTTCAGGCTGATCATTCTGGCGAACGCGTATTTGTTCTGACCATGGCTAGCGCTGACGTAAATAGGCTCTCGGGCGGAGTGGAGGCCGCGGATCGTGCATTCGAGGCTCATACTCCTGAGGTTCTGAACTACAACGGCATTCAGGCTGAAGACGAAGGGTACAGTGCAACGTTTACGATGCCGTTCGATGATCCGGACGATTATCAGCGTAAGATCACAGCCTTGTTGGATGCTTCGAGGATCCCAGAATCGCAACGCGAGATGACCGTCGAGATTGAGGACCAGGCCCTCACCACCTCTATCGTTATCCAAGAGAGTTTTTATAATGACGACCTGATGGCTTGGGCCGCAGACGCGCTAGTTACTGAAGGCATCGTTTCCGAATCGACTACAGTTTTCACCTCAAATGGTACGGCCACAGTGGTCGTTAATGGGCAAGAGATTGAAACCTCCACCTCTCTCCCCCGGATCAATTTCAGCCACACCGAAGACCACCGCTTCGAAGAGGTCGGGCTAGACTTCGAGATCAACGAATCAGGCGAAATTGGCATCACCATGTCTTACTTCGTCTCGCCAGAGTCACGTGAGGCTCAGGATGCTTTCCTTACCGAACAGGTCACACAGCTTGAGCAAATCGAGGACATCGAGATCGCCGATTCGGGGCCGGTGGCTCCCGAAAGTCAAGAAGACAAGATACGTGAGATTACGGCTACATTCCCCAGTGATCAAGCCGTAGCCGAAGGCATCCAACTACTCCTCGCAAATGACGAGGCGACTTTTGAAGTGGTCGAGGAGAAAGCTCCTGACTCCCCGGATACCACTATTCGCTATATTGGCTCGAATTGGACTTGTGATGCCATCTGCGATCCGCATAATCTTCAACAGCTGTCCGGCGAGACTCACTATCCAGAACATTGGGAGGTAGCAGAACAGCAGCGTGACGACGGGGACCTCTTATTAGAGTTCAATCGAGGCATGCCTCTGAACTCGCTCACGTCGTCCACGCATTTGGGCTTCACCGGCGACATGAGCCAAACCTTCGAATTCGTGGTCGACAATGAAGCCCAAGAAGGGCACGAAAACCTCGTAGCGGAACGATTCGCCCCGCCGGAAGGGACGGGTTCCTTTTCGACTTCGTCCCGCGATGCAACGACCGTGTACAGCGTAAATTTTGAAGCCGAAGATGCCACTGAGTTATCCGCGCTACTCAATCAATACTTCGCCGCGAAAGACATCAACCAGGAAGTCACGGTACGCCATGCCCCGATCACTGGTTTTTGGCCCTCCTATGACCTTCATGTCGATCTATCACCGATCTGGGAACTCACCACGGGTGAGGTGGAAGGTCCGGCAACATTTCGCGTGGAATTACCGGCCATGCACAGCGGAGATACTGAGTCCAGTGCGGAAGCCGGCCGCACGGTGATTCCCGAGGATTCAAGCGGACGTTTCACCATCACAGCTAGTGGGCCGACCCTGACTACTGTGTGGAGCGCCGCCATCCTCGTGTTACTAGCCGCAGTCGGAGTCGTCCTCTTGCTTCGCACCAGGAAAGCTTCGACGAAGCTCTGGGCTGCTGCCACTGCAGACGATGCAGATACCAGGCCCTACAACATCCAAGGCCCTAGAGATAAACTCACCGAGACCGAGATTCTGTCCTCCCCTGCGGCTCCAGGTCCCCACGCAGCTAAGACCACAGAATTTCCTGGCAGACCCGCTTCTCAAGAGACCACCCGTTATCACCAGACCGGTCCGTTTCCTGATGTGCCGGTGCCATCCCAGGCCGAATACGAACAGCTTGAGTTGGATGAATCAGAGGAGGCCTCGAAGCACCCACCTGCGGCACCGGACGATCCTTCAAATGCAGATACCGAACGACCAGATGGACGACCGGAGAAAGAAGACTCGTAGTCGAATGCTAGGAAACAAAAACCCGCAGCCTATGCTGCGGGTTTAAGTGTGAAGGGCAAGTGCCAGGGTCTGGGATGACCTACTGCTGACGCCGTCGTTCGTCCCAGCGCGATTCTAACCCTTCCATAAAGCCCTGATGTGATTTTGATTGGCCAGATCCGCCTCGACCTCCAGATTTACTTGGGGGCCTCGTGGTCCGTTTTGTAGCTAGATAGATGCCGCTGCCCATGATGATGAACCCGACGATACCCAACCAAATAGCGTCAATAGTCACACCCGTGAGCAACACAACGATACCGATGGTGGCGGTCAGGACGCCAAGCACGATATTGCGCGTAGAAAATCGACGTAGCGGCCCTTTGGCGTGCATCTGCATCTGTGATGCGAACTTAGGGTCTTCCGACATCAGCTGAGATTCAATCTCAGCAAATACCTCTTGCTCTCTATCTGATAAACCCATGGTTGCCTCCACATGTGTTACCGAAAACTCGTCGAATTTCCGGTTGAGTTTGTTTCTATTCTAAAGTTTTTGCCTGAGGTTTTGCTGAGATTGTCACACGGTGAAGCCCAACTATCAACACCTAACTATCCGACATGCGTTGCGTACGTTCATGACGCAGCAACGAAGCCGGCTTGATTGCCGCGCCAGGAAATTTCTTTGCGACATCGTCCAGTATCTGATCGGTCGAATCCCAATTGGGTTCCGTGTCCGTATCTGCTCCAGTCTCGTCGACCTCAAATAAGGATAGTTGAGTCTCCACCTGCTCTGTCGGTTCCGCTACACGATCGCCTCGCACCCCAAGAAGGCGCACTGGATGCCACCGCTTAGACATCAGCTCATGAAGTAATGGCCGAGCGTGGTGAAAAAACACCGCCCCAGAGCTGGCCTGGCCGGGTAGTGACATCGATTTGGTTCGAGTAGTGAAGTCGACGTCCTTGACTTTTACACTCAGGCCCCGAGCTACTAAACCATCATTTCTTACGCGGCGTGCGCATTCGTAGGATAAATCCAGTAAGTATCGCTCTAATTCAGTCGGATTGGTGACGTCGTATTCAAAGGTGTGCTCTACCGACACGGATTTGGCCTCTTGGCGTGGTTCGACACTCCGGTTATCTTCACCACGCGCTAACGCTACAATTTGTGAGCCCACAGCCCCAAGCCAACGATGCATCCGCTCCGGATCTCTGGCAGCAAGATCTCCTACCGTATGGATATCGGCGTTCTTGAGGCGCTGGAGAAGTTTTGGTCCAACCCCCCAGATCACATTCACCGGTAAGGGGGCTAGATATTCGCGGGTCTGCTCAGCGGGCACGACTCCGAGGCCGTCGGGTTTAGACCGATCAGACAGAATTTTTGCGACGGATTTATTCGCCGCGACACCCACGGTAGAAGTCAGCCCTGTAGTTTCTCGGACGCGGTCTTTGATCATTCTCGCGATCTGCGCGGGAGTCCCTAACCGCCTGCGCGAACCGGAAACGTCAAGAAACGCTTCATCGATGGAGAGTTGTTCGACGGTCGGTGTGACTTCGTGCAATACGTCCATCACTTGCCGAGATGCTCGAGTGTATTTCTCTCGACTTGGTTCGATGACGACTAACTGTGGATACAACGCCAACGCGTGAGCCATTGGCATGGCAGATTGAATACCAAATTTTCGGGCCTCATAGGAAGCGGACGTCACGACCGAGCGTCCAGACCTTCCCCCAACGACGGCGGGGACGCCGCGCAGCTCTGGGCGATCTAAGAGTTCTACCGACAAGAAGAAGGCGTCCATATCAAGATGCAGCACAGTTGAATCCCAGGAGGCATCGGCCCACGAGGGGCGTGGTGTGGATGTTGGACCCGCTGCGACCATATATCAATACTAAGCGCTTGGGCCGGTAAGGTTGAGTCGAAGATGATTTGGGCCGATGATTTCACAGGCAGGAGAATCAATACAGTGACGACTCTGGATGCCCCCTGGTTTCGGAACGAACTCCAAAAACGGATGCAGGACCTTCTTGGGGACTATCGACAACGTGCTAGGGCTGTTGCAGAATCCTCGGAGCAGTTGGTGGCATCCATTGCGACCTTAGTTAAAGGCGGAAAACGTTTAAGAGCCCTTTTGGGTTGGTGGGGTTGGCAGGCTGCCGGAGGTGAAGCCTCGGACCCCCGGATCATTGATGCCGGGGTATCGCTTGAGCTATTCCAAGCAGCTGCGCTCATCCACGACGACGTGCTTGACCGTTCGGACACCCGCCGCGGTCAGCTGTCCGTACACAAGAGTTTTGAACAGCTTCACCGTGAGCAGCGCTGGGCTCAAGACGGGGCACACTTCGGTATTTCGGCCGCTATTCTGGCCGGTGATTTAGCTCTTGGTCTGAGCGAAGAGGTGTTCTCAACCACCGCCGATGCCACCGCTTTTGCAACCCCTGCCCGCGAAGCCTTTAATGCGATGCGCTTTGAAGTCATGACCGGGCAGTATCTTGATATTTTGGCCGAGTCGAATATCCCGGATGATCCCACGACTGCATTGGAACAAGCTCGGACGGTGCTGCAGTACAAATCTGCGCATTATTCTGCTGTGTGGCCCTTCGAAATTGGCGGCATTCTCGCAGGAGCTGATGAGACGACGCTTTCCGCGTATCGGGAGTTCTCGTTACCTCTTGGGTTGGCATTTCAACTTGGTGATGACTTATTAGGGGTGTTTGGCGACCCTGAGCTCACCGGCAAACCTTCTGGCGACGACCTTCTTGAAGGTAAACGAACTGAACTGATCGCGCATGCGTTAAATAATCTGGATTCTGAAAAAGCTCAAATGCTCAACAATTTCCTCATGCGGCCCGACAATAGTCCTTACAGCGTGGAACAAATTCAGCAACTTGTAGAAGACTCAGGGGCTCGAGCGACCGTTGAAGCCGAGATACAGCGCCTGGGCGAACAGACTTATGCTGCTCTTGAACGTCTCAACGCGCCCGACCATATTCGAGGTGGGCTAGAGCAACTAGTAACCGGTTTGCTGGGGCGGCAGAGCTAAATTGTTACCAAGCTAAGACCTGGGCACGCCGGCGGATCTCAGTTTTTCGACCCGCATGCAACGCATCGATTGGGCGCCCAGGCAGCGATTCGTCCTCAGTAAATAACCAACGGATGATTTCTGCATCGCTGAAACCGGCGTCGTCTAGCACCATCACTGTACCGCGCAAAGATTTGAGGAGACCGGTGTCAGTCAAGAACTCTGCCGGTACATAGCGCACGTTGCCCTCACCGAGTCGAACATCGACTAGGTGGCGTTCCTTTATCATTCTGTGAACGCGGGTCACGATTACATCAAGCCGCTCAGCCACTTCGGGCAGGGTCAACCAATTACCAACCAGTGCTTCTAAATCGTCTGTTTGAGTCACGTTTCCAGATTATCGCAAGTATTCCGTATTTCGCGATTGATTTTCTTTCTTCTGTTCCGTCGGGCATCAAATAGGTTGAATGACTTGCCTATATTAACATTTGTCGCATGAGTCATGTATATTCACTCATGTAACATTTTTATCACGTACACCTCGACGCTATTTTTGTCACACAGTGCACAAGAACTTCCCCTGGCTCGGGTGCCTGACGCAAAGAGGATACGTTTCATGACTGACCGTACTTCCGGTGCATCCCGGTTCTACAAATCAGCTGTTGCCACCTCGGCTCTGCCGTTTATAGCTTTGGGGTCCACTGCAGCGGCTGCTCCAGCAGCAGCCGACGCCCCGAGTACGGATCTAAGTCCGAGATCGGCAACCGCCGCCAACGTAGCTGCAGCTGAGCAGCACTTACAATCGACCCTCATACCCGCCGATCAACTCGCGGTGGCACTTCCAGCTCGTTTCACGCAGGAGAATTTCCAAGCTGCTAGAACGGCTCCGAAGACCTACAAGGTCAAGTCTGGTGATACGCTGGGCCACATCGCGTTGAAACACAAAGTACCCTTGTCGGACCTTCTGA
This sequence comes from Enteractinococcus sp., assembly GCA_029267455.1. Taxonomy (GTDB): domain Bacteria; phylum Actinomycetota; class Actinomycetes; order Actinomycetales; family Micrococcaceae; genus Yaniella. Next base: position 6,106 of record JAJUIX010000020.1, read on the forward strand.
AGTGGAATGGTCTCAAAGCGTCCTCGACGATTTACCCCGGCGACGTTTTAGAGTTAGGGCCCTCTGGCTCTTCCAAGTCCTCTACGGGTTCCGCTTCGGTATCCACGGCCTCTTCCAGCTCAAACAAGACTTACAAGGTCAAAGCAGGAGATACTCTTTCTGCTATTGCTGCAAAGCATGGGATGAGCTTGGGAACCTTACTCAAGGCGAATGGCCTATCGATGTCGTCCGTCATTTATCCTGGACAATCCCTAAAACTTTCTGGCGGTAGCTCGGATTCGTCGGCTAAGAGGTCCAAGGCTTCCTCGACGAAGTCTGCGGGTACCTACAGAGTTCAATCCGGCGACACCCTCTCCGGCATTGCAGCCAAGCAAAAGGTCAGCTTGTCGACCTTGCTCAAAGCCAATGGCTTGTCCATGTCGTCGGTAATTTATCCAGGACAGTCTCTCAAACTTTCAGGTGGTTCTTCTACGAGTTCTTCATCTGCCGCACGAGCATCGAGCTCATCTGGCTCGAAGAGTTCCTCGAAAACATATAAGGTCAAAGCCGGCGACACTCTGTCAGGAATTGCAGCACGCCACGGTGTGAGCTTATCTACGCTCCTGAAGGCCAATGGCTTGTCCTTATCATCAACCATATTCCCCGGTCAGACCATCAAGCTGTCCGGCAGCGCGTCGAGCGCAAAGAGCTCATCTGGCACTTCTTCGTCCAGCAGCACGTCCGGAGCCTCCAGCTATACAGTCAAAGCTGGTGACACCCTGTCCGGTATCGCTGCACGAAACAGCGTGAGCCTGTCGACGCTCCTGCAGGCTAATGGTCTCAGCACAAGCTCGATTATTTATCCCGGACAGAAACTCAAACTGTCCGGCTCGTCGTCATCGGCCACTGGCAGCTCGAACACTTCGAGTAGCTCATCATCGAGCTCGACGACGGCGTCGACGTACACTGTAAAATCTGGTGATACGTTGTCAGGAATTGCTTCAAGAAATGGAGTAAGCCTCAACACGCTACTGAATGCAAACGGGCTGAAGACAACCTCGATTATTTATCCGGGACAAACTCTTAAGCTGAGCGGGTCCTCGTCTGTATCGACTGCATCGTCTGGGAACAATCAACAACTCGTTGGTAACACGTTCTTGCACCGCACCTACCCTGACGAGGTAGTGGCGAATGCCAATGTAAATAAGCAAACGCTGCTGGATTCTCCGATGCCATCGCGCAGCCAAGTGCGGCAAATGGTTCATGATACCGCGGTGTCCATGGGGGTTGATCCTCGTCTAGCATTAGCACATGCTCAAATAGAATCTGCCTTCGACCCGACGGCGGTCTCCCCCGCCAATGCGATCGGAACGATGCAGGTGATCCCCGCCTCGGGTGAATGGGCCTCTCAGCTTGTTGGGCGCAAACTCAACCTGCTGGATCCGCAGGATAATATCACTGCCGGGGTAGCTATTATCCGGCACCTGCAAAGCAGAAACCCAGGCGATATTGGCATCGCCGGCTACTACCAAGGTGAAGGTGGGGTCCGCAAATACGGTATGTATTCTGATACCAAGGATTACGTGAAAAAGGTCAAGGCCGCAATGGACCGCTTCTAGTGGACTCCTCTAGAAGGAAACGAATACCCGGTTGCCGTTGGTGACCGGGTATTCTATGTGACGTGAATACCCCAGCAGGACCCTCGCTCGTTGGCCTGACCGTCGATGACCGCTACGACATCACGCAGCGGATCGCCCACGGTGGCATGGCTACGGTTTATCGTGCCGTGGATACTCGGCTGGACCGCGAGGTCGCGCTGAAAATTCTTCGGCCTAATATGGCAGAAGACCCCGCCGTTATTGAACGGTTCGAAGCAGAAGCCAAGAACACGGCGAAGATCAATCATCCGCACGTGATCAATATTTATGATCAAGGCTTAGGCTCCGTTGGCGATGGCAAAGTCGCTTTTTTGGCAATGGAGTTTATCGAGGGCCACACGCTGCGAGAGGTCATGCGTGCTGCCGGAGCCATGTCCGTGGAAGATACCTGGAATATCGCCCTGCCGATCGTTCGAGGCGTGGCTGCTGCCCACCGGGTGGGACTTATTCACCGAGACATTAAACCAGAAAATGTCTTAGTGTCGCATGACGGCGACATCAAAGTGGCAGATTTCGGGCTGGCTCGCGCTGCCTCCAACCACACCGGGACGGGCATGGCCCTGATGGGCACCGTATCTTATATGTCTCCGGAGCTCGTGACCGGCGAGCAAGCCGACGAGCGTTCTGATGTGTATGCTCTGGGAATCCTTATTTTTGAATTGCTGACTGGTCAACGCCCCTTTAAGGGAGACTCTGCAGTATCGATCGCCGTCCAGCACACCAACTCGCGCGTTCCAGCTCCGTCGACGGTGATTCCTGGTATCAGTGCGGCCGTTGATGACATTGTGCTGCACATGACTGAGCCATCACCGGAGGACCGACCCGCCGATGCCAGTGAGGTGTTGATACTCATTCAACACCTGCTGGAAAACCCGGCAACCGCCGAACAGCTGGCCGAGCAGTCCGATCCCCACTCAGCTGCCACGCAAGTCTATAACGCTCAAAGTACCAAAGCTTATGATCCAGACGCTACGGTAGCGTTTAATACTTTTGAAGATGAGTCGCGCCCGGGTCACGAGGCTGACCCTGCTCCCCCACAGCAACCAAATGTCTCCATTTTGCCGCCCGCTGTGACTGCTGAAGCAACCCCGATGAGCCATATCGATCACTATCAGCGACCCCAAACTGAGTCCGCCGTCTCCCAGCAGCCTCGAGATTTCAGTAATAAAAAACCGCATGAACCGGTTCGCGAACTGGCACCCATAAAGGTATCTCGAGCTGCGATCAATACGCTATTAATTATTATGGCTGCAGCCGCGACCATTCTGCTGGGCCACTGGGCTGGCTCCGCCCTCATGAGCTGGCTCTTCGGGTAAGGGGCCACCATCTCCGCTCAGCGGCTTGCCCGGGAGTATTTGGGAGCGGGTTAACACACCCAGTGCCCGGTGGTGAACATGACTGCCCAGACTCAGTCTTACTGCAAATAGCTGGAGCTTCTCCCTGGAAAGGAAGCACGCCTCAACGCATTGTTTCAGCACATAAAAACGCGTCGACTGCAGCAGAAATGCCGCAGCCGACGCACGCGTTGAGTTAGTGAGCGCTCCCTTTAGCCAGTGATTCAGCAACCAAGAAGGCTAACTCAAGGGACTGTTGGTGGTTCAGCCGGGGATCTACCAAGGTTTCGTACCGCTCATCGAAGGCCGATTCATCGATGGCAACGGAGCCACCGAGACATTCAGCCACATCGTCCCCGGTCAGTTCGATATGGAGGCCGCCCGGGTGAGTTCCGGTCGCGTGTGCTACCTCGAAGAATCCACGAACCTCGTTCATGATGTCTTCGAGACGGCGAGTTTTATACCCGTTGGCGGCCGTGATGGTATTGCCGTGCATTGGGTCGGTGATCCATAGCGGGGTGGCACCTTCGGCTTTTACGCCTTCCATGATCTCCGGCAGTTTCTCACGGATTGTTCCGGCACCCATCCGGACGATAAAGGTCAGGCGTCCTGGCTCACGCTCAGGGTCAAGTTTTTCAATGAGTTCCATGGCTTGGGCAACTGTGGTGGTTGGCCCGAGTTTCACGCCAATGGGATTTCGAATTCGTGATAAGTAATCGACGTGAGCGCCATCAATCTGGCGAGTGCGTTCCCCGATCCACACAAAGTGGGCTGAGGTGATGTATGGCAGCCCCGTCCGCGAGTCCAGCCGGGTAAGTGCCCGTTCGTATTCCAACAGTAACGCTTCGTGCGCGGAGAAGAATTCTACGGTGCGCAGCGCATCAAAATCTGCCCCGGCGGCTTCCATAAAGCGGACAGCTCGATCGATCTCTGCAGCCAGTTCATCGAATCGCGCGTAAGCCGGATTCGACATAAAGCCTTTATTCCAGGAATGCACGGTGCGCAGATCAGCGAAACCACCGGTCGTGAAGGCTCGGATGAGATTTAGCGTGGAAGCAGACGTGTGGTAAGCCTGCATCATCCGGCGCGGATCGTGGCGGCGCGATTCTTCCGTGAAGTCGAAGCCGTTGACGATCTCTCCACGAAAGGATGGGAGCGTCACGCCGTCGCGAGTTTCCATATCCGAGGAGCGCGGCTTAGCGAATTGACCGGCCATTCGGCCCATCTTCACAACTGGCATAGAGGCCCCGTACGTCAATACCGCAGCCATCTGCAAGATAGTGCGGATGCGTGAGGAGATTTTATTAGCAGTTGCGCCCGCGAAAGTTTCTGCGCAGTCCCCACCTTGCAATACGAAGGCTTTACCGGCTGCCGCCTCCGCCAGCCGTTGACGTAGCACGTCAACTTCGCCAGCGAACACTAGCGGTGGGACATGCGAGAGATCTTGAAGGACGTCATCGAGAACGTTTTGGTCGTACCACTGCGGGGCTTGTTTTACATCAAGAGTCCGCCATTCATCCAGGCCAGGATAGTCGGCGGCACCTTGGGAGAGGTTGGTCCCGAAGGGCTCGATTGCCCGGTTCTTTTCCGCAGTGTCAAACATCATGCAGACTAGCATACGGCGCTCCCACCGGGCCGGGGTAGTTCATGACGCTAATAGCCCAAAGTTCTGCTGCATTGGCACTCGAAATTTACCTGTCCCATGCGGACTATTCACCGTTACTGGCACCGCCACTATGCTAGAGCTAATGGCTAACCTGCAGGCTGCACAGTGTCTTGAACCGAACATGTC
>JAJUIX010000154.1 GCA_029267455.1 Enteractinococcus sp.
GAGCTGCACACCGTCGTCGGATCAAAATATGGCCAACAATATCTCGCCGAGTCCTACTGCGGCTGGCCACACGAATAACCGCCCCACCATGACGAAAGGAATGTGAAGTGTCTGAGCAACAAGACCGCCTGGATCCGCTGGCCACAGCCGACTCGCAGGACACGATCACCTCTGAAATCCAGGACATTCACGCAACATACCGCGCCGGTGTTGACGCCGATAGCACGAAAGAAGAAACCCAGCCCCGGTTGGATTTCCCACCGTACCGCTCTTCGCTGTTGCGCCATCCAACCAAGGACCTGCACCACACCGACCCGGAAACCATTGAGTTGCATTCCCCTGCTTTCGGGCATCGCGACGTGCACATCTTGGAGTCTGACCTGACCATCCAGCACAATGGAGAGCCCATCGGCGAACGCATTAAAGTGCGCGGCAAAGTACTCGACGGCAACGGCCGCCCGGTGCGCGGCCAGCTCATCGAAATCTGGCAGGCCAATGCCGCCGGACGCTACATCCACAAGCGCGACCAGCACCCGGCTCCGATCGATCCGAACTTCTCCGGTGTTGGTCGTGCCATCACCGGTGACGACGGGTCCTATGAATTCACAACCATCAAGCCGGCCCCGTACCCGTGGAAGAACCACCACAACGCCTGGCGTCCGGCCCACATTCACTTTTCGCTGTTCGGAACCGATTTCACCCAGCGGATGATCACCCAGATGTATTTCCCGGGTGACCCGTTGTTTGCACTGGATCCGATTTACCAGTCGATCACCGATCAAAAAGCCCGCGACCGCCTGGTTGCCACCTACGACCACTCGGTCACCAGCCACGAATGGAACACCGGGTACTACTGGGACATTGTGCTAACCGGTTCCCAGCGCACCTGGATGGAGGACGAAGACGATGACCACTCATGATCTCACCCCAACACCCGGGCAGACCATCGGCCCGTTCTTTGGGTATTTCAGCGCCAGCGAGAGCGTACACTTGCCCTTCGAAAACGGCGACCACCTGGTGCCGCCAGGTGATGCGCGTGCCGTCCAGCTGACCGGAACTGTCTACGATGGCGAAGGCTCGCCCATCCCAGATGCGATGATCGAAATCTGGCAGGCCGACGAAGAAGGGAACATTCCCACCCAGGATGGCTCGCTGACTCGCGACCCGTTCGTCTTCACCGGCTGGGGCCGCGCCGTCACCGATAACGTCGGCACGTACCGTTTCACTACGGTTGAACCCGGCGCGACCGATGAGGGCAAGGCACCGTTTATTCACGTCGTCGTCTTTGCCCGCGGACTGCTCAATAAACTCCACACCCGGGTCTACCTGCCCGAGGTTGACATCCAGAACGATGAGACCCTGTCGGCTCTTGGGGATCGCGCCCAAACGCTTATTGCGAAGCGTGATGGTAAGCGACTGATGTTTGATATCCATTTGCAGGGCGACCAGGAGACCGTGTTCTTCCAGTTTCCCGGGATGAGCTATCCGAAACCATAGGTTTCACCCGATTGATACCCGCCCGTGAACTCGGGCGGGTATCGTTGTGTCCAGACCCGTTTGTGAAAAGGAATTCCACACCGTGTATGATTTCGGCTTGCTCAACCCTGCCTGGGCCGGTACGCGCGCTGCCGAGCAGACCTCCGACGTCGCCTTTGGCCAGGCCCTGCTCGATGTCGAAGCCGCCTGGTGTCGGGCCCAAATTCGCTTCGGCACAGCCCCTGATACCATCGACGACGCCGTTGATGCCGCCACCGATATTGGTATTTACGATCTACCAGAGATTGCATCCCAAACCCCCGACGGTGCCAATGCCCTGATTCCGTTGCTCGCAAAATTGCGCGCCGCCGTCGCCGAACACGATCCCGATGCGGCCTCCTACGTCCACCGTGGGGCGACCTCCCAAGACATTATCGACACCGCGCTGATGCTGATGGCCTCCCGCGTGGGCGACACGATCGTTGCCGATATCAAAACTGCGCTCCGTCAGCTGGCCGATATCGCAGAAGAACACGCCGAAACCGTCATGATCGGCCGCTCACTCGACCAGCATGCTCAGCCGATCAGCTTTGGTTTTCGAGTCTCGCAGTGGATCGAAGCTCTGGGCAGCGCAGGTCAGCATTTTGAAACCACCCTGGAATCGCTGCCGGTCCAATGGGGTGGCGCCGTGGGTACCTCCACCTGGTGGGTGGATTACTTCAAAGCCGAACAGCCAGAACACGATCCCATGGAACTCGTGAACCGCCAACGCGATCTGCTTGCCGAAGAGCTCGGGCTGGTGTCGGCGTCGGTATGGCATTCCAACCGGGTGCCGGTTTTAGAATTAGCCCAGCGTGCGTTTCAAATTGTGGCTGCCGCCGCAAAACTCGCCAACGACGTGCTCAATGCCGTCCAAGCCGAACATGCCGAACTCGCAGAACCGACCAAGCCCGGCCGCGGGGGCTCGTCCGCGATGCCGCATAAACACAACCCGGTGTTATCGATCCGCATCAAAAACGCCGCCCAGGAGGCAGCCGGGCAACTCAGTGCCTTACAGATCGGTGTGATCGCCAATATCGCCGAACGCGCCGACGGCGGGTGGCACACCGAGTGGGCTGCTCTGCGCGGCCTCTTACGTACTACGGGTGCCGTCGCGGAAATTTTGACGGAGCTATCCGCAGGTCTGCAGGTTTTCCCCGATGCCATGCGAAACAACCTAGAGATTCATCGCGATGCGGTGATGATGGGGCGGCTGAGCCAGTGGCTTGCCCCGCTAGTGGAAGCCCGCAATACAGCAGAGCAGGGTTCGGGCAAACAGGTGGTCGAAAGAATCTGCCGTCAGGCGATTGCCGACGGGGACGATCTGGCCGAAACGCTGGTCGACCAACTTCCCGAGGGCACCGTCAACAAGTCGGCTGTGGAGAAAATGTTAGATCCCTCCGGTTTTATCGGAGGGGCTGCCACCATCGTGGCAGAAGTTAATTCACGCTATAGAAAGTGGTGTACATGAGCGAACTACAGATCGCTGGCATTCAATTTACTGAACCCGATGCCACCAAACCCCTGCTGGTATTGGGCCCGGGTCTGGGGACCGCGGTCGAACCGCTATGGGGCAAGACCGCCCAACTGTTAGCTCACGATTATGAAATCATCGGCTACGATCTGCCCGGCCACGGCCGCTCCGAACCATCAACAGAGCAGTGGGCTCTGGATGATCTGGCCAATGCGGTGGCCCGCCTGACCACAACGGCCAAAGGCGAGACCGACCGCAAGGTGTACTTCGCTGGCGTGTCACTGTCCGGAGCGGTGGCTCAGCGCCTTGCCGTACTCCACCCTGATGTCTATGACCGCATCGCGATGGTGTGTGCTTCGCCCAAGTTCGGTACCACGGATGCCTGGCAGGAGCGCGCCGAGTTCGTCTCCAAGGCTGGAACGCCCGCTATGGTCGAACGCTCGGCAAAGACCTGGTTCGCGCCCGGTTTCATTGACGGGCATCCCAACGAAGCCACGGCCCTGCTGCACTCTTTGCAAGAGGCTGATCGATTCAGCTACGCTCACGCCTCGGTTGCGCTTTCCACGTTCGATATGCGGGATGAACTGGCGAACATCAGCACTCCCCTGCTGGCACTGGCCGGCGCCGTAGACCCCGTCTCGCCTCCGGATCACGCTCGCAGTGTGGCGGCCACCGTCCAAGACGGGCAAGCTGCCGTGTTAGACAACGTGGCCCACCAGGCCCCGACAGAAGATCCCGAAGGCACCGCTCACATTCTGCATGCCTTCTTCTCCGGTCAGCGAGTCGAACAGCCCGCGGATGATCAAACGATCTCGGAAATCTATGATGCGGGGATGGTCGTGCGTCGCGAAGTGCTCTCCGATGCTCACGTGGACCGTGCCACCGCCAACGCCGATGCGTTTACCGAAGACTTCCAGCAATTGATCACCCGCTACGCCTGGGGCACGATCTGGACTCGTCCGGGTTTGGATCGGCGCATGCGTTCGGCCGTCACCCTGACCGCAATGGTCGCCGGAAAGTACTGGGATGAGCTGGCCATGCACGTCAAAGCCGCCCGTCGCAA
>JAJUIX010000218.1 GCA_029267455.1 Enteractinococcus sp.
ACGGCGTCAGCCTGCCGCGACGATGATACCGTGATGTTGGATCGGAAGGGAAAACATGGTCAATCACCATAACGAACACGACCAAGGATCGATACCGCAGTGGACAAGTCCGGGTCAGTCGTGGGCGACCCACGGCTCTGATGAGCCGCAGGTTATGGGACAAGCCCAGCAGTGGCAGGGGCAATCGGGCCAGTATTATGACCCTTCGCAAACATATTATGACCCCAACAACCCCTACGCCTGGCAGCAGGGGCCGCAGTTCCCACCGTCGGGGTCGCAACCAAAACCACCATACAAGCGGTGGTGGTTTTGGGCCATCCTCGTCGTTGTTTTACTCGGTGTGGTCGCGATGATTATCACGCTGATGACCACCGGTGAAACCGAGGCAGATACTTCACGAGACATACCGCAGACCTCACCGCTGAACCCGAATGACGAACCCGAAACCTCATCGGGCGAACCTGACGTGCCGACGCTGGAACCAGGACTGCAGCGATCCGATGACGGCAGCTTTTCCCTCAGCGGCGGGGGTAATGAAGACCAGGCTTTGGCCGAAGCCCAGGAACGTGTCGATTCTGATTACCGACACTACGGCCCCGGTGATGTGGTTTATCATCTGCGATCCGATGGGTACCAGAACGATGAAATCGAATACGCACTCAATAATGTTGCAGTTGACTGGAATGAACAGGCACTAGGTTTTGCTCAGGACCGGGTAAACAGTGAGCATGGCGGGTATTCGGCTCAGGAGATCGAAGACCAGCTCGTGTATTCCGGCTTTAGTGAAGACGAAATACAGTACGCCCTGGATAATCTCGACGTCGACTACAACGAGCAAGCGCTGCGGGCATTGGAATCCTATATGGATCTCTTCGAAGACGATTCTGAATCCGAGGCACGCCAATTCTTGGAACACGCCGGATTTGAGGACTCTGAGATCGATTATGCATTTGACAATATTGATTAGGTTAAACATGCGTTTTTCGCTGATATCTGAGCGGTTTGGCGCGTCTATAAAAGTGTGGGATTCTAATATTGCGATACAACAAGACTCCTGATACAGCTACGCGCATCTGATGGTTCTGGTCTTCCCTGGGCGAGCTGGGCCCGGGATCTGTAATTGGAGGGAGGGCAAACGGTGGCCGAGGAAAAACACACGACGGAGGCAGCTGAGGAAAAACCGGATGAAGCTGCAGATGATGAGGTCAACCGCGAAATTTCTGAACCTCCTCCAGAAGTCGGGATCATTCCCGTGATTCGTCCGGCGGTCACCTTGCCTAACCCGGATCCCGAGGCCCCTCAGATGGCACCTCAGATCCAAGAGCCCGAGACTGCCCCACAGGATCCCGTACCCACTTCGGTATTAGCTGCCGACGAGGAAACCCAACCCGTTGAGCCGCTGCGTGAGCTACCGGATCAGGAAGAGGAAGCCGCATACGTTCAAGAAAAGTCAGCACCGGATACCCGGAAATTCCCGGCGCTGACCACCTGGCGTCAAGCGTTCCAGCACCGGGCGGATCGGCCAAAAGATACTACGGCTCAACAGGATTCGAAGCGGGCAAGCTATACCGAAGAATACGCGCCCTTCACCGAGCCGCTGCCTACGCAAGCCATCCGGTTGGCCGACCGCCTGCAAGATTCGCCGTACCAGCTCACCGGTGCGCGATACAAAGCCGTTGCCGAGGCAAAAGAAGCTCACAACACGATGTTGCTGGCGCTCAAACTCGGTGAGACCCTCTTCCGTTTCGGTGCGGGTGCGCTCGAGGTGGAAACCTCGATCATCGTGGTCACCCAGGCCTACGGGGTTTTTGACACCGAAGTGGATATCACCAACCAGTCCATTTCGTTGAACTTCGCCCCACCGGGGGAGCCGCCGGCAACGTATCAGCGGGTAGTGCGCACCTGGGAAACTGACTACGCCGGCCTAGCCGACTTGCATGAATTGGTCACCGAAATCGCTGCCGGTGAGGTAGAACGCGATGATGCCCAAGCGCGGCTTGCCGCCATCCGGCAGCGCAAGAAAACCTTTCCGCACTGGCTGTCCTTCCTTGCTGACGGTGTGTGGGCCTCTGCGTTCGTCGTCTTTATTGGCGGCTCATGGTTCTCGGCGTTGTTAACCCTGGGAGCCTCGGCATTGAGCATGGCCACGGTGCACGTGATGAGCCGGTGGCGCGCCCCGGATGTTTTTGCCACCATGGCCGGTGGTGTGATGGCAGTTGCCCTGGCATTTGGGTTGTATTGGACAGAGATCTTTCGAGATCCGGCGCTGATGATCGCCGCGTCGTTAATCCTGTTAGTGCCGTCGATGCGCATTGTATCTGCCGTCCAGGACGGGATCAATGGCTTCCCGGTGACCTCGGCTGGGCGCCTGGTCTCTTCAATGTTGACCTACGTCGGGGTGGTAGCAGGGATCGCGCTGGGAATCGTGGCGGTCTCCATGCTGGGCGCGCCCGCCATCGATATCACCGATATGGATACGATCGAATACAATCACTGGGTGCTGGCCACAGTGGTGGCAGTAGCTGCTATGGGGATGTCGATTGCTAGCCAGACCCGATTGCGACTCATCATCCCCACCGGTTTTGTCTCAGTGGTGGGCTACTTGTTCTACGCCGGTGCCATTGACATCGGTTTGGGTCCCAGCATTGCTCCGGCAGCAGCGGCCGTGGCGGTGGGGTTTTTCGCCCGTATTGTCGCCCTGAGCCTCCGCGCGCCCCAGCTGGTGGTTGCGGTGCCGGCCAGCCTCTTCCTGTTGCCCGGGCTGATGATTTTCCGTGCGATGTATCAGATCGGCTCCAACGTGGACATGATGTCCGGTGGGGTAGTCGAGCTGCTGCAAGCCAGCGTGATTATTTTGGCCACGGCCACCGGGCTGGTGCTCGGCGACTCCTTAGCCCGTCCATTGACCTCTGGTCTGAA
>JAJUIX010000033.1 GCA_029267455.1 Enteractinococcus sp.
GTATTCCATCACAACAACTAGACTACCCACCATGCTTTTCTCGTCACACTCACACTCATCACACCGTCCCAATACACCGCCCGACATGCGACGCAACGTCAGCCTCACGGCAATGCTGGTAGTTGGAGCCCTTGGCCTCAGCGCTTGCGGGCCGGGCTATGACGATCCGACGGAAGCTGCCGAGCAGTTCGGCAACCAACTAGAATCTGAGCAATTTGCAGCCTTGGAGGAGGCCGCGCTTGCTCACGGGTCGATCGAGCCTGCTACGCTGGCTGACTCGACTGCGGCTCTGGCAGAATTCCCGGTTTCTGTGACATTGGAATCCGCGGCCGTCAATGAGGATGAGGCAGCCGAACATGACGATGCAGTAACAGCCACGGCGCAATATACCGTGACCTGGCACCTAGGAGCCAGCGTGGATGGCGACGCCAATGACGGCGAAGCGACGGAGGAAGAAGACGACGCCGAAAATGCCAACGAGACCGAGTCTCAGGATAGCGAAAATGACTGGTCATACACTACCGACGCCACCCTGATATGGGATGAGGAAACAGAAACGTGGTATCCGCAACTTGAAGCTGACACGTTGGTACCCGGTCTGGCTGAAGGCGGCCGGGTGGTCGTCGAAGTTGATGAAGCTCAGCGCGGTGACATTCTCGACATCCAGGGGGAGCCGTTAGCGACAGAACGTCCCGTACAGCGGATCGGTATTGATAAAACTCATCTGCTCAACGAGCTGTCAGCCGAGGGAGCAGAGCCCACCGATGAAGAGGTCGAAGAGGCATTCACAACCTCAGCCACGGATCTGGCCGAAGCGCTGGAGATCGATGTTGCCCCGATGGTTGACCGAGTACTAGCTGCCGGTGAGCGCGCCTGGGTTGAATTCATTGTGTTGCGCGACGATGGGGAAACTGAGATACCGACCGAAGAGATTGAAGAAATTCCCGGCGCAGCGGCACACAAAGATACGATGGTGCTCGGCCCGACATCAACTTTTGCTCGCTCGCTGCTGGGTTCCTACGGGCAGCCCTCTGCTGAACAGATTGAAAATTCGGATGGCGAGTTCACAGCCGGGGTAGCGACCGGCCTGTCTGGGCTGCAGCGGACGTATAACGACCGCTTGGCAGGCACCGATGGGCTCGAAATTTCCGTAGATAATAGCGAGGCGGCAGACCAAGCTCAGCCAGACAGTAGCCCGGTTGACTTCAGTCGTACCGCGTCGGATGGCACGGACATCACCACCACCGTAGACATGCGGGTACAAGAGTTAGCTGAAGAAAGTATCGGCGAATCAGATGTTCCTGCCGGATTGGTGGTCATCCGCCCATCCGATGGACACATTCTCGCCGCAGCAGAGGGCCCATCCGAACTCAGCTGGCCGTTAGCGATGACCGCTTCATACGCTCCCGGATCCACATTCAAAGTCGTGACGGCCCTGGCGATGCTGCGCAACGGCATGACCCCGGAATCTACCGTCAGCTGCCCGGCAACGTTGACGGTAGATGGTCTAGAAATCGCAAACTTTGATGAATATCCCGCCGAGTTTGTCGGCGATATTACTCTGGCCGAGGCGATCGCCCAGTCGTGTAATACAGCATTTGTCGGGCAACATGACGAGATCACACCGCAACAGGAACACGACGCCGCAGCTGCGTTAGGGCTGGTGCCTGATCCGGTCGTTGGCTACGACGGCGCATTCCTCGGCAACGTACCGGCCGACGCCGAAGGGACCACGCACGCTGCCGGGCTTTTCGGACAAGGGGCCGTCCAGGCCTCTCCACTGGGTATGGCCACGGTTGCCGCATCAGTTGCAGCCGGCGAAACCGTTACCCCCGTGTTGATATCAGAGCCAAGTGTAGACCCTACTGAAAACGCCAACCTGCCTGTAGAGGAGCCCCTCACCGCAGAAGAGGCCGAGCAGCTGCGCGAACTGATGGCCGGTCCGGTCGAAAACGGCACCGTCCCCATCCTGCAGGAGGTTCCAGGAGCACCGGTCATAGCAAAAACCGGAACCGCCGAAGCAGAGGCCGACGGCGAACCGATAGCGCACACCTGGTTGATGGCCGCCCAAGACGACATCGCAGTCGCGCTCTTCTTCCACGAGGGCCTAGCCGGCGCGCAGACGAACGGACCGGTCCTGCAAGAATTTTTGACCGAACTCGACGGGATCACGCTCGACGAGTGAGCACCGGGCGTGCTTGCGGGGCACCGCTGGCGAGTTAGTGTTCGCCTACCGCCTCGGCGTGGCGTAGTGCCGCTTCGGTGCCCTGTCGCCACGGTTCACCGTGACCGGGAAGTAAAATATTTGAGGCTTGTTCATCGAGGATGCGTAATGAATCCATGGTTTCCCGGGTATTCTGTGTTGCTGCGGAAGCCACGATTTGCGGACCGACCTGCCCGGTATAGGGATCCAGCGTGACCAGCGCATCACCGGTCAGCATGACTCCCCGGTCGGGTAAGTGAAACATACAGTGCCCACGAGTATGTCCCGGCGTGTGGAGCGCCACTGGACGGCCCGGCACCGGCACGACTTCATTCGAACTGAATCGTCTGGTCTCCGAAACCCCTTTGACGCCGAGCGCCCCGGCGGCCGCCATGCCCCCAATGATGGGCAGCGAGCGCGGATGAAAGAGCGGATACACCACGCGATTGCGTTGCGGGGTATAGCGGTAAGGATGGGCTGCCAAGCTGGCGTCGTCCTGATGGACATACACCGGCGTCTGCCATTCGCGTTGCATACGGACCGCGAAGCCTACGTGGTCGAAGTGGCCGTGGGTCAAGATCAAGGCCTTGACCTCATATGAGGTCCGACCAATCTTTTCCAGCGCCTCGGATAGCTCTGGCCACATCCGCGGGAGGCCGGCATCCACGACCGTGATGCCCTCGTCGTCTTCTATGAGATAACAGTTCACGTGGGCCCGAGTGATCGATTGAATGCCTTCGGCAACGTTGAATCGAAGCACAATCACTCCTTGCATAGAGTCGCTTATGCTTTCTAGTCTCGGTTTCATACCGAGCCTACCCAGCGCATCACCAAAACTACCTACGAGGCAGTAGCCCGAACACGCTCAGTCAACGAAAACACTGGCACGAATGCTACGAATGTCAACCTGACGCCCATGAAAATGTTCAACGATCGATAGGCCATGCGGCAGGGTGCAATATGCGAATCAGTGACGAACCCACCCACAGGAGGCGTCTTTCCGATCGGAGAGCGCTGGTCGCAGTACCGCCCGGGCAACTAGTCTGGGGAGAGCAATCGCTATCGTCACGTCGGTATGGAAGGACTGCTATGACCACCCACGAAACAACTCAAGGACAAGACGTCGTCGATATTCTGACAGCCGGTCACCAGGATATGTTGGACCTCGTGGCGCAGATTCAGCAGGCCACAACTGCCGAACAGCGTCGGGATACGGCAGACACGGTGATCGCAGAAATCATGCGCCATTCCGTCGCCGAGGAAATGTACGTCTACCCGGTCATGGAAAAGCACCTTCCCAATGGTTCCGAAGAAGTACAACACGATAAGAAAGAGCATGACGAGCTGGTCGATCTCATGAAGCAGCTCGAGGACGTCGATGCCGACACCGAGCAATTCATGAACCTCATAAGTGATCTCGAGTCGCATTTGCGTCACCACGCTAATGACGAAGAACAGGGCCAGTTCCCGGATCTGCGGAAGCATATTCCGGCCGACCAGCTCCGCGAGCTTGGCGAGCAAGTCGAAAAAGCGAAAGCAATGGCTCCAACTCGGCCACACCCGAATGCTCCGCATTCCGAACTCTTCCACAAGACCGTCGGCGCCGGGGTCGGTATGGTGGATCGCCTCCGTGACAAGCTGACCCGGACGAAACACCGAAAAGGGCTAAGGGGATTCGAACCCCTGACTCTATCTACTCCCTCCAGGACATATCATGGTTGACCAGCAGCAAGAGACTCGCCTTCAGGTCGTTGAGGCACCAGAAGATTGTGGCAACGCGCCGCGCAAGATCGTCATCAGGGACTTTCTGATCGCACTGTATCAGCAAGACGAAGATCATGTTCTTGAAGCATTGGCAGAAGATATCCGGTGGGAGCTTGTGGGTTCCCGAGTGCTGAACGGCCTGGAGGAAGTACGCGAATGGCTCCGACGTGAGCCGCCGGTTCGCGAGCTTCATATCGCTATGGTTATCACGCACGGCACCGACTGTGGTGTGGACGGGTGGGTGGTCTATGCGGACGGGAGAACTCGGGCCTTGAGTCACGTGCTCATCTTTGCCGGCCATGCCAAGAGTGCCAAGATCAAAGCGCTTCGCAGCTACCTAATCGATATCTCCGGCTAGGAGCGTTCATCTCGTAGCGCGCGGTTGGTTTTGGCCGTTGCGACGGCGCTGAGCGGATCTTCGGGCCAGGGATGTTTGACATAACGGCCGCGGTTTTCCGCGCGCACTTCCGGATAGACGTTCGCCCAGAAATTGGCCAGATCGGCGGTAATGGCCAAGGGCCTCCTGGCCGGGGAGAGCAAATGTAACACCACGGGCACTCGACCATCGGCCACCGTTGGGCTTGCCGTCCAGCCGAAACACTCCTGCAATTTCACCGCCAATACCGGCGAGGCGATCTCACTATCCGTGTGTTGTTCCGGTGCTGGCCAATCAAGGCGGATCGCAGACCCCGAGGGCACCCGGAGACGCTCAGGGGCTAGTTCATCTAACCGGGACGCCTCCGGCCAGGGCAGCAGGCGCCGCAGGGCAGTTGTCAGGTCGATCTGGTCTGTTCGAGTACCACGGGCTAACTGGTCAAGCTCGGGCCCTAACCAGTCCTCAATGCTCTGCGTCAGGGCAGCATCGGTGACATCAGGCCACGGCGTTCCGAACACGCGGTGCAACAGGCCCATACGCCCGCGCAAGGTAGCAAAACCAGTGTGCTTGCGCGAGGCCTCGACATCAAAGAAGGTCAATACACCGGCCTCCTGAATTTCGGCGGCTACTGCTTTGCGCGTGTGCTCCGGAGTAGGTTTCAACGGAGTCGACGAGAGCTCAATGGCCCCAAGTCGCTGCACGGCCCGGGCAGAAACCTTGCCGTCGGTAAAGCGGGCTTCGACGTCGTTCACGAATAACGTGCCGGCCGCAAGTTCAGCGTGGTCCTGGTCGAGTTCAGCAGCCGCTCGGATGATGGCTCGCTGGCCATGTAAGGTCACCTCAGCTACCGCTAGCCATGGTGCGCCCTGCAGTGTCGATCCGCAGGGGAGTGAGGCCGCGGTTCCCGAAGCCAAAAGATACTCATCTGCGGAGTCTCGAGCCGGTGACGGACGACGTCGGGCAATCTGGTGCGGATACGCCAGCGCAACAACCATGCCCAAGTGCACAGGGTCAGGATGCTGATTCTGGCGGTCGTTGTCACCGTCATCGAGCACGGCGCGCAGGCGCCTTACATCATCAGTCCAGCGTTTGGGGCGCTCGGCGCGGAGTCGGCGCAGTAACCTGCCAAGATCGGCACCGTCGGCACGCTGATCGGATGCGAGGGTCGCGACGACTTCTGCTGCCAGTTGTGCACCAACAAACTCAGCGCCGTCATATAAGGCTCGGCCAAGTCGTGGATCAACCGGCAACTGGGCCAGTTTTCGTCCTAGCTCAGTTACTTGCGCCTCGTTTTTGGGGCCGGTCTTCTCCAGGGCGCCCAGCTGGATCAGGGTCTTTACGGCGGCAGTATAGGAGCGCTGTGGCAAGGGTTCTGGCAGTTGCAGATCGCTGCCGTCGGGAGTACCCCAGGATGCCAAATCTAATACGGCCTGTGTCAGGTCGGCGGTATGAATTTCGGCGGGTCGGTGGGCAGGGCGAGCCGCGTACTCAGCGTCGCTCAGACAGCGGACCACCAACCCCGGTGCTTCACGGGCGGCACGACCGGCCCGCTGGACCATGGCAGACTTCGCAGCCCCCACGGTCACCAACCCGGCAACACCGCGAACCGTATCAAGTCGGGACTGCCGGTCAAGACCCGCATCCACCACGATGCGCACTCCCGGCACAGTCAAAGCCGATTCGGCAACATTGGTGGCCAGCACAATTCGGCGAGTGCCGTCGCCATCATTCCGACGCAAAATACGGTCTTGTTCCGCCGCCGGGGTGGACCCCAATAACGGCAGGACTTCTATAGTCGGCAGCGCAGCAGACTGATCACGAAGCTGCTGGGTGACCCGATCGATTTCGCGGGCGCCGGGCAAAAACACCAGGACATCGCCGTCGGGCTCTTGTTGGACGGTCTGCACCACAGTATCTGCGACATGGCGCAGGAAGCCGGGAGTCACACCCCGGTCATCCAGCGCTCGTTGGTGACCCGGTGCCGGTGCCCATTGTTGTCGCAATGGGTGCGTCTCCGCTGTTGCTTCGAGCACCTGGGCTGATTGACCTTCACGTTGGGGTAGGCGTTGGGCCCAAAAATCAGCATCGAGGGTTGCTGACATCACGACGATATCTAGTGGGACAGTCATCCCGCGTAGCTCGCCGAGTTCTTGGACCATCGCAAAGGTCAAGTCGGTATCGATCTGACGCTCGTGGACCTCATCAAGCACCACAGCGGCGACGCCGGAAGCGTCCGGTTCCCGAATAAGACGACGCAACAGCACGCCGGTAGTGACGAACTCGACTCGGGTGGCCGCCGAAGTTTTGCGGTCCCCACGAACCGTGTAGCCAATCTGATGACCCAATTGGGTGCCGGTCAAATACGCTAAACGGCGGGCAGCCGCCCGAGCGGCCATCCGGCGTGGCTGCGTTACCACTACCTTGCCCTCGCGGCCCAAGCCGAGTAACCGATTAGCCATCGCTGGTGGCACCACGGTAGTTTTGCCCGTTCCAGGAGGTGCCACAATGACCGTTCGCAGGGCCTCGTCATAGGAGCCATCGAGTAACCGGGGCAGCAGCTGACCCGCAGGCAAGCCCCCGGAGATCGTAGCCAGCGGAAAGCCGCCGGGCACCTGGGCTAGAGAGTCAACAGAATCGTGATACGGCATGAAGCTCATTCTAGGTACCTGCCCCACCGGGTTGTATTTTTGCTGCCACGACCCGACACTTGATGGGCTCGGCAGACTAACTCGGCCAAGTCGATAGAACACAGTGGTGGGCCGGGAAAACCCAGCCCACCACTTCTTCAGACGGTCACGACGTTAGCGACGATCCCAAAAGCGCTGTTGCGCAATCGCGTCCACAAAATTCCTTGCGAAGTTCTGGTCGCTTTCTGCCATGATCACACCGCTCAGTGATGCTCCTTCGACCAGGTCGAGATACCGCATACCAGTTGTGGCGACACCAATGGGTTTGAAGAACTTATACGCCATCCGGGTGAACTCTTTGACGTGTTCTTCGAACATCTTTTGATTCTGGGAGGTGCCACCGACAACATAATACGAATCAAAAAGCGCCGGGTGCGTGGTGACAAAGGTCGCATCCACGGGCAGTTCCATCCCACCAGTTCCGGTGACTGATCCGAGTGTGTCACTGATGACTTTGACAAATACGCCGTGTTGCTTCAAGGTTTCGATCGTTTGACGCACTTCGTCATCGTGGAACTGATCAGCGATGAGCACCCCGGTCGTTTGTGTTGCGGCACTGTGCGGGGTGTTATCTAGGTTCAACGCAGGGGAACTGTCGTCAACATCCACGTGGTTTCCGTTGGCAGGGTTTATCCCGACGTTGCGGGCGATTTCGGTTGCCATTGCTTTGTCGACGTTGACAAACATATTCACGGCTTGCTGGCGCACCGAAGGACTTTTGACCTTGCCCAGGTGGAAACTAAAGGATGTGATGATGTCTTGTTGGTCCACGGCAGACATGCTGTTCCAATAGAGTCTGGCCTGGGAGAAATGGTCATCAAATTTTTCGCTGGGATGGTCTCGAGTGACGGTGCCCTCGACTTGTTCAGGATAGTCTTGGGCTTCAGTCGCACCATCGGATGGTGTGTTATCTGCCAACGAATTCTTATGGTACGTCACGAGATCGGTATCAATTTGATGCCGAACATAGCCGTCACGCTGGTTATTATTCGTCTCCACGATGGGCCGATTGATCGGGATATTGTTGATGTTCGCGGTGCCCAACCGGTGATAATCCGTGTCCCGGTAGGCAAAGGAACGCCCCTGCAGTACGGGGTCGTGTGAGAAAGCGATCCCGGGAACCAGGGTGGCCGGATCGAATGAGGACTGCTCTTCTTCGGCGAACGCGTTATCCACGAGTCGATTCAACGTCATCGTCCCCACCGTTTGGACGGGTACGAGTTCTTCTGGCCAGTACTTCGTGTCATCCAGGATGTCGAAATCGTATGTGAACTCGTCTTCCTCAGGGATCAACTGCACGCCGAGTTCATACTGTGGAAAAGCACCGGCTTCGATGGCTTCGATCATGTCGTGGCGGTGGAAATCTGGATCAACACCACCTAAGACATTGGCTTCGTCCATCAGCAATCCGTGTACGCCCAGTACAGGCTTCCACACGAAGCGTGCAAACGTGGATTTGCCCTCGGCATTGATTCAGCCGGAACGTGTTGATTGGCCAGCCTTCCATCATCCGCCAGCTTCTTGGACGTCCTCGTTTCGACATCAACCACATGACCATGTGGGCACTTTCTTGGTTATTGGCCACGAAGTCCCAAAAGGTGTCATGCGCGGAGGCAGCTTGCGGTACGGCCGTTTTGGGATTGGGTTTAATCGCGTGGGTAAGATCGGCGAACTTCATCGCATCTTTGATGATGAATACCCCGAAGGAGAGGGCAAGATTATCGTAATTCCCCTCTTGAGTATAAAACTTAGTGGCGAAGCCGCGAACATCGATGGCGGTGTCCTTGGAACCCTTACTGCCGATGAAGGTGGAGAACCGGACGAAGGTTGGGGTTTTGGTACCGGGTTCACTCAAAAATGGGCTTTGGTGACATGCCGCAGTGAGGTGTGGAGCTCGAATTCGCCGTGCACGCCGAAACCGCGAGCGTGGACGACCTTTTCGGGGATGCGCTCGCGGTTGAAATGCGATT
Source organism: Enteractinococcus sp. (assembly GCA_029267455.1). GTDB lineage: Bacteria > Actinomycetota > Actinomycetes > Actinomycetales > Micrococcaceae > Yaniella. The sequence goes on from JAJUIX010000033.1 coordinate 9,001, forward strand.
GTTTTCGGTAAAAATCTGGGTCATTGAGCAGTGCAGGACCGCGGCGACCAGCTCGAAGTGATTGCTCATTATCCACCACCGGCGCACCGGAATCATGCGTCATGGCTGCGCCCTGGTTTTGTGTCTTATGCTGGGCGAGTTGTTCGGTCTTTTGAGTACTTTCGGTTGGGTCTTGCGTCATGGAAAGGTCCTTCCGTCGTACTTTAGGGGTATATCGGAGTCTAGATAGCGTCTGTTGTACTGACCAGGGGCA
>JAJUIX010000268.1 GCA_029267455.1 Enteractinococcus sp.
TGGTGGCAAATCCATCGGCCGAGGCCGGAGTCACGATGATCGCCAGGTCGTATTTCGAACCGGAGACTTGCCCCAATCCCTGGGCGAGGTTGTCGGCGTCGAAGACCGTGACAGAAGAATGGGTACCGGCTATCGCTTGTGTCATGGTCTCAGCGGCTGCTGTGCCATTTGAACCGGCTCGGTCCAAGACCAAGGCGATATCTACCCCGGGTCGACAACTGAGCGACACCCCGGGATTCTGACGCGAGTTCTGCCACGTACCCGCCGACGCCGGAGACGTTCCAGTCGTCATAAAGTCCGCGCCAGACGTGTAGTGTTGTCCCGCCCGAAGTTCCGGACCGGTGCGGAAACGATACGGGGCCGTCGAATTGCCGGGCAGGCCGAGCGACTCATTGGCATACCAACCAGCCGGGGCGGATTCCTGGACTACCCAGTACCGGGCATCGTACTGCTCACCGCGCTCGTAGTCCGCACCTGCATCATGGGTTTCGGGCACAGTAAAGGTGCAGATTCCCGACCTATCCGAAACACAGGTCGCCCATGACTCATTGACGGCAGACGAAGGCCCCGAAGAGCCGGTATACAGTCGCAGCTTCACGCCGGCGAGGCCGCCATGTCGATCGCCGCCCACCTTGACCGAGATCTTCGCATCGGTCACCTCCGGAGTCGCCTCGTCGCTGGGCGTATTCTCGGGAGTCGGGCTGGTGGATTCTTCCTTCGTCTCTTCGGCTGTTGCGGAAGGTTTGGACTGAATCGTCGAGGTTGCTCGCGGTGTCGGTTCCGGCGGGGAATGAGCATCCGGCGGGGAATTGGACTGCGACGGGGTGTCCTCGGTTGCGGTGGAGGAGGGCGTTGCAGAGCTATCCTCCACCGCAGCCGAGTAACTGACACCAGAAACGTTCGAGAGGAGCAGAGCCGCACTGAATAAGACAGCGATCACTATGCGATAGGGACGTGGCTTGTCGGTCTCACAGGTCGTATCCGCAGTCAACTGCACAGCGTTCTGCCCTCTCTCGCTGACGGTGTGGGTGATGAGAGTTTCGTCAGGCAGTGCCCACGACATGCGTGGGCACTGCCAATTCAGATGTCAGCTACTTCACACAGTAGGGAGACGCAGCGGAGGGAACACTAGCCGTTCTGCTGGTTTTCGCGTTGGGATCGCACCCTAGCCGACCAGATTTTTGGTCCTAGCGGCTAGGGTTATGGCCAGGCTTTTCTGTGGTATCGGCTAGGTACACTCGAGGGTTAACACAACAGGCTGGCCCACCCTGGGTGAGCCAGCCTGTAGGCGACCATAAGAGTTAGTCTTGGGGAGACTGCACCACCTGCTCGAAGACCCGGGGCACTTCAGCCCGAGAACTGAGTTGTAGTTTTCGCAGAATATTGGACACGTGGAAGCGCGCGGTCGACTCTGAAACCACCAGCTTTTCAGCGATCGTTTTATTGGAATGGCCCTTGGCCAACAGTGCGGCCACTTCGCGCTCGCGTTTCGTCATGGCCGCGAACGCATCGGACTGTGCGCTGTTATGTTCTTCCATTGCTTTTTTTAGCAATCGTTTTCCGATCGGCAGATAGCCTTTCGCCCCAATTTTCTCGAGTTTGGCGACGGCTTCACGAAGGACGCTCTCTGCGGCGTCGGTCTGGTCTATGGTGAGCAAGAATTCGCCGTAGTCTATGGCGGTGAGTGCCCACGGCAACGGAAACATCCGCTGCTTCAGGGCGGCATCATAGTGCTGGTGCGCCGTGGCGTGGTCATCGGTTGCCTGCGCCATCCTGGCTTCTAACCAGTCCAGTGTGCCCCAGTACTCAAACCA
>JAJUIX010000092.1 GCA_029267455.1 Enteractinococcus sp.
AACGGGCGGGTCCGAAGTGTCTGTATTGAGTTCGTGGCCGACGTCAGGGAAGAGTCGAAGTGATAGGTGCGGAGTGTTCGGGTGGTCGATAGCTTGAGCGAAAATGTGTGCGCTTTCGGTAGGCGGTGCGGTCTGGTCTTCAGCACCCCACATGGCCAGTATTGGGACTTCGAGTTGCTGTAGTGCAGGCACCGGATCGTAGTCGGCCTCTGGGAAAGCATCGATGCCGCGCAGAAACCGTAGGCCTGTGCTGGTCACCGTGTGACGGAGTGAACCGGCAACTTCCTGGTCGGCGAAGTTGTTGTCGAGTACCCACGATGTCTGTTGCAACGGTGGAACTCCCGAGGCGCCGACGGTAATGACAAACGCGATGTCAGCTGAGTTGGTTGCAGCCAGTGGTCCGACCCACGCTCCTTCGCTTAGTCCCCACACGCCCACGGCTTCAAGATCGACGCCTGGATACTCACTCAGGGTGGCAACCGCAGCCAGGGCATCATCGGCTAGCAGTTTATAAGAGCGTTCAAACTGCGAATAGCCATCTTGGCGTTTGTCATAAATAAGCGTGGCAACGCCGAGTTCTGCGAAGGCTTCTGCCTCCTGGCGAAGAGAGTCCCGGGTATGAGGTCCCGCACCGTGAATCAATACGATGCCCGGCACCAGGTCTTCTTGGCCTTCTGGCAGCAGGATCGTACCGCCCAGTTCCACGCCGGCACCAGAGATGGTGACTTCTTCTTCCACAAGCCCGTGTTCCGTCTCGGTGGCTGCTGCGGCACTGACTTGCCACAACATGACCAGACACAGCACACCGAGGAACACACTGAGGGTTCGTACTACGAGCGAACTTGGGTGAGACAGCGCGCGCATCTCGACCTCCGATCCACCGAATGGGGTCTTGATCGCGCGCAACCACTCCACCGCAACTCCAGCCACCCTGCCGGTCTAGTCGAATCCAGTTGCCTTAAGTAAATACGTCACCCTTGTGGGAGTTCAAGAGACGCAGAAGGCAGCCAAGACACTTTGTGTGCTTGGTTGGAAGGCCAAGTTCTTTCCCAGGGGATAGAACAGTTCGCGAAAGGTGACCGTCTCACTTCTTCGACTGAACACGGTAACCCCAAAGCCCCAGGAGAATAGCCACAATTGCGATCGGTACGACGGTTGCTGTCAGCGTTGCGACGTCGACCGCCATGGTGATACTCGGGAGTTTCGAAGTAATCGGCGTGTTCACGGTAGCGTCCCAACCACCGTTGATCCACAGCACCAGCATTGTGCCCAATAGGAGGCCAACTCCGAATCTAACTGCACGGAGCCACCCTTTGGGAGTATCCAGATGTTCCATGATCTTCACCACCCAGATAGCGACGGCGATAGAGAGGAACAACCACAGAAAATTACCGATCGACGTCGGGATCTGACTCACCAAACCGGATGCTACGAGCGATCCTGCAGCCAGGGCCGCTGCGCTCATGACGGTCACGGCAATAATGTTGACCGCGTCGGACCACATCGAATCGCCCTTTTTCTTCTTTTTGGACATAGCAGTGTAACTCTTCCTGGGTTCCGTAGTCTTCGACACGTGCCGTCTGTTTTGGAGTTTCAGTATCATGTTTCATCGCACCCCAGGGCAGCTTACCTGTTCGGTTTTTGCATGAGCGCGCATTTCGGAGCGCGAAAACCAGCGCATCTGCAATATTTTCGCCTGGGTCGTAAGTTGTCCACACCACCGATCCCGACTGCGTATTGCCGGGTAGGCTGGAGCTTATGAAATTTGCGACTTGGAATGTGAATTCACTGCGTGCCCGAGCGGATCGGGTCGAAGACTGGTTGGATGAAACCGATGCCGATGTCCTGACGATTCAGGAAACCAAATGCCGGGATGAGAACTTCCCTTGGAGCATGTTCGAAATGATGGGCTATCAGGTGGCCCACTTTGGCTTCTCCCCGTGGAATGGTGTGGCCATCGCGTCTCGAGTTGGCCTCGAGGATGTCGAATACGGTTTTGAAGGTCAGCCAGAATTCGGCAAGAACGGTGTTGACCCCGAAGTCGAAGCGCGTGCCATCTCAGCTACCGTTGGCACCAAAAAGACTGACGTGGAACCATTCCGGCTGTATAGTTTGTACATACCCAATGGTCGCTCATTGGATGACGAACACATGGAATACAAGCTGCGTTTCCTCGACGCACTCCATACCCATGTGACCTCTGATCTCACTGATACCAGTCGCATCGCGCTGACCGGTGACTGGAACATCGCCCCCTATGACGAAGATGTGTGGGATATGGAATTCTTCCTCAACAACGGTCTGACTCACGTCTCCGAGCCTGAACGCGCCGCATTCCGCGCCTTCGAAGATTCGGGACTGGTTGACGTGGTGCGGCCATTTCATCCCGGCCCGAAGACCTACACGTACTGGGATTATCAGCGCCTCCGGTTCCCCAAGAACGAGGGTATGCGCATTGATTTCATCCTTGCTTCTCAAAACCTAGCCAATGACGTCACCGATGCCTGGATTGATCGGGACCAGCGCAAGGGCCAAGGCGCTTCCGACCACGTTCCGGTGGTCGCCGAACTGGGCTAGGAGATGGCATGCGGCACCTGACATTTCTGCGGGTCTACCTCCCGCTAGACCAACTGCCACGACGCATCCATGGTCTGGCACGCGCCGCAACGAATCTGTCACGTGCCGATATCGAGGCCGAAGCCGCCACGCGTCTAAACCGTCGGCTTCGGCCCGATGCCTTCCGCCTGGCACCCAGCGACTATGACCCTCCCATTATTCGGGTCATTGAAACTGAGGACCCCGGCGGCACCACCCAACAGCTCTTCCACATCGAATACCTCGCCCGAGCCGCATTTGAATCCGCCGATATGCGGCGCCGGTACTTCAACGACGACCTATATCAACGGTTGGTTCCGCAGCGCACCTTAGATACGTTAGAAAAGATCTCCGAACTTCAGGCCGATGCAGGCCTCATCAGCCGCCCGGTGCCCACCTTTCAGATGAAACTTTGGAATGTTTCGCTCGCCTGGCTCGCGGCCTTTGGTGGTCGCACCCCATCGCACCAAACCGATACGGTGACCGAAATGATCATCGATGGCACACCGGTGGTCCATCGGGTCCGGGATCTCGAAGCGGCCATCACCCGGCTCAATTGGGTCCAAACTCGGTTGGCCTTCTACGGTCCCGACGGTCAGGACCACCCGTATACGCGCAAAGTCGCGCACCTGCTGCAGTGGCTCAACCAACACCGCAACCGAAACCCCGTCGCTGGGCTGATCGAACTCGACTACGGGGCACTCAGCCGCTACGCCTGGCCCGATATTGCCGGGAGTGCGCTAGAACGAGGACACGCAGTACTTGATCGCGTATACGCCGAAGATGAAGCCCTGGAAGAAGACGATGAATCATTTTTGCCGGGACTGCCCCCGGCTATGCTTAATCAAGCAGCCGAAACGATGCGCGCGCACTATCAACAAGCCGTTGAGATCTGGCAGCGCATCCAACGGTACGAAAACGCCAACTAGCAGGAAGGTCACATGCAACGCGAAATAATCGAGGCCCTGGGTGTACAAGCCGACATCGACCTAGACTCCGAAATTGTCCGCCGCGTGAACTTCATGGTCGACTACCTGCACCACACTCAAGCCGGTGGGCTAGTCCTCGGTGTCTCCGGTGGCGTAGACTCGACGGTCGCCGGTCGCCTATCGCAGATGGCCGTGGAGCAATACCGCCGCGTCAACCCGGACTGGACCGGAAAATTTGTCGCCGTACAGCTCCCCTACCATATTCAAGGCGACGCCGACGACGCCAAAGCCGCCATCGAGTTCATTGAGCCTGATGAAGAATATGAGTTTCAGATTGGTTCCGCTACCGATGCGCTCGGGGAAGCGTTTACCGAGGCCCTCGGAGAAGAACCCTCCGACTACAACCTGGGCAATGTGAAAGCCCGCATGCGCATGGTCGCGCAATATGCCATCGCCGGTCACATTCACGGCCTGGTGGTCGGTACCGACCAGGCGGCCGAATCCGTCACTGGTTTTTACACCAAATTCGGTGACGGCGCTGCAGACATTATGCCATTGGCCGGGCTGACGAAGCGTCAGGTTCGTGACATGGGCACCCGCCTGGGCGCAGAATCACGGCTCACCGACAAAGTTCCCACCGCTGATCTACTGACCGATAAACCAGGGCAGACCGATGAAGATGAACTCGGTATCACCTACGACAACATCGACGCATACCTGTCCGGTGAGCCCATCCCCGACGAAGCACGCGAGAAACTTGAGGCTACCTATAAACGCTCCGAGCACAAACGCCGTCTACCGGTACGTCCATCAGATACGTGGTGGCAGTAAGATCAGGGCGCGACGTCGTAGCGCAATGACTCGTACTTGAGTGCCCAGACATAATGTAGGATTGGGCGGATCGCGTCCATCTTCCGGAAGTCTCGGGGTATCCCATATGAAACGAGCAGGTGCCGATCATCCGGGGTGCGCGTTGAAGGGTCTTGCGCCGCAATGGAACGTTTCGTCATGGCCATCATGATTTTGTGGAGAAGCCTGAGCTTGCGGTAGTCGATAGCACCACGCAAATGAAAGACCTTAATGTGGGCCATGAGTTCATCAGACAGGATGTCGCTGAGCTGGTCCTCGGTGTTGACCTGGTTTCTTTCGTCCTCGGGGTCGTTCAAGCCGCATGAGAAGAGCACCAGGTTTTTATGGCCCAAAGTATTGAGGTTCTTTTTCAAAAATTTGGCACCGAGGACTTCACCAACGTAGATCGGGCCGCCATAAATAATGGTGTCATATTCTTGGAGGTCTTTGGCGCGTATCGTTCGGACATCAAAAGCTGGACAGTGCAAGTGCGCTGCGATCCACAGTGCATACTGGCGGGTCGCCCCGTATATGGATCGATACACGACTACTTCTTTCGGCACTATCCGTCCGCCCTTCACCCCTTGATATTGCCGGTGAGTTATTCCCTGGCCGGTTGTTTTTCTCAGAATAGGGGCATGCGGCGCCCATCATGACGGCTCGGCTATTTTTATACGGTATGACCTTGTCAGGCGGGGGTTACTTGTTCAACTCTTACTGCGTCTCAACTAATCGGTGCCCATTTCGCAATGCCTTCCATCTGCTGGAAGTCTGCTGTGGACTATCTCACAATGTTCGCGTTACCGTCAGGACATGCAACTCAAACAGCACGCCACAGCCAACGAACTCGGTCGGGACATCTCCGAACACCTGCCCGACCCCGCCACGTTGAAGGGTTTACCGAAGCTCACCGACTTCCATCAAGCGATCTGGGAACAGGCCAGCCCGTACCTTCGTACTCGACGCAATGACATTCATTCTTTATTTGCCTTTGGCATTGCGTCGGCGCTTTTAGAATTCCATCCCGAAGCGGATCCGGACGTCGTCCTTCCGGCGATTCTGCTGCATGACACCGGCTGGTCTTGTGTTCCAGAAGGCGAAGTACTCGAAGGGATCGCTCCCGGCGGCGGTCGGCGCGAGTTAGTGCTGCTGCATGAACAAGAGGGAGCACGAATTGCTCGTGAAATTCTCACCTCCCTGGACTACCCCACGAAACTCGTTGACGAAATCGTACAGATCATTGATGGACATGACAGTCGTCGCGAGACGTTGTCGATCAACGATTCGATCGTCAAAGACGCCGATAAAATCTGGCGAGTCACGCCCTGGGGGATCAATGTCATCATGGACTGGTTTGGCCTCCAGCGTCATGAG